>NZ_JBEOSV010000006.1:235991-255121 GCF_040303245.1 Kitasatospora sp. NPDC096077
GGCCGCCCCGCCCCCGCCCCCCGGGCGGGCGGCGCCCCCCCCGGGGCTCCGGCGTGTCCGGGGGGCCGGGGTTCGGGACCCGGGTTTCGGGACCCGGGTTGGGGCTCGGGTTCGGGGCCCGGGTTCGGGTTGGGGGCTCGGGTTCGGGTTGGGGGCTCGGGTTCGGGTTGGGGGCTCGGGTTCGGGTTGGGGGCCCGCGCCCCCGGAGCCCGTACGAACGACACCGCCCCGCCCGGCGGGTGCCGGGCGGGGCGGTGAGTGGTGCGGTGGGTGGTGCGGGGCGAACTGCCGGGTCAGGCGGCCGACTTCGCAGCGACGGGCGTGGCGGGCTTCGCCTTGCCCCCGCCGAACAGACCGAAGAAGACGGCCAGGGTCGGCACCAGGTAGGCCAGCCAGACCACCAGCTGCAGCACGGTCGGGTCCGGCTGGAAGTTGAACACACCCTTCAGCAGGGTGCCGTACCAGCTGTCCTTGGGGACGGTGCTGGAGATGTCGAAGGCCACGCTGTGCAGGCCGGGCAGCCAGCCGGCCTCCTGGAGGTCGTGCACGCCGTAGGCGAGCACCCCGGCCGCGACCACGACCAGCATCGCGCCGGTCCAGGTGAAGAACTTCGCCAGATTGATCTTCAGCGCGCCGCGGTAGAACAGCCAGCCGAGCACCACCGAGGTGAGCAGGCCGAGCGCGGCGCCGACCAGCGGGTTCCAGCCGTCGTCGGTGGCCTGCACCGCCGACCAGATGAACAGCGCGGTCTCCAGGCCCTCGCGGCCGACCGCCAGGAACGAGGTGACCACCAGGGCGGTCGTGCCCATCGCGATCGCGGCGTCCAGCTTGCCGTGCAGCTCGGTCTTCAGGTGCCGGGCGGTGCGCCGCATCCAGAACACCATCCAGGTCACCAGCCCGACCGAGATGATCGACAGCGAGCCGCCGAGCGCCTCCTGCGCCTCGAAGGTCAGCTGCGAGGAGCCGAACTGCAGCACCGCGCCGAAGACCATGGAGAGCACCACGGCCGAGCCGACCCCGAGCCAGACCGGCGGCAGCTTGTCCCGCCGGTCGGTCTTGACCAGGTAGGCGATCAGGATGCAGACGACCAGGCTGGCTTCGAGGCCCTCGCGCAGGCCGATCAGGTAGTTGCCGAACACGGCTGACTCCTCGGAGAGAAATGGGGGACGGGACTCAGCCGAACAGGGCCTGACCCCACCACTCCCCCGGCTTGCGGACGCCCGCCGGGCAGGCGAAGTGGGCGGAGCCGACGTGCTGGATGTACTCGTTGAGCTTGTCGGAGGCCGCGAGCCGCTGCTGCAGCGGGACGAAGGCCTTCCGGGTGTCGCGCTGGTAGGCGAGGAAGAACAGTCCGGCGTCCAGCCGGCCGAGGCCGTCGGTGCCGTCGGTGAAGGAGAAGCCGCGGCGCAGGATCATCAGGCCGTTGTTGGCGTCCGGGTGCGCCAGCGCGACGTGCGCGGTCGCGGGCATCGCCGTGAGGTCGGGGGCGTCGTGCTCCTTGGCCCGGCCGTACGGGGCGCCCTCGCCCTTGGTGCGGCCGAAGGTGTCCTCCTGGTCCTTGAGCGAGGCGCGGTCCCAGGTCTCGATGTGCATCCGGATCCGCCGGGCGACCAGGTAGGAACCGCCGGTCATCCACTCCGGGCCGTCGCCGGGGGCGGCCCAGACGTGCCCGGCCAGGTTGGTGGCGTCGGTGCCCGCGATGTTGTGGGTGCCGTCCTTGAACCCCATCAGGTTGCGCGGGGTCTGCTCGTCCGGGGTGGTCGAGGAGGTCTTGCCGAAGCCGAGCTGGGACCAGCGGATGTTGACCGTGCCCATCCCGATCCGGGCCAGGTTGCGGATCGCGTGCACCGCGACCTGCGGGTCGTCGGCGCAGGCCTGGACGCACAGGTCGCCGCCGCTGCGCAGCGGGTCGAGCTTGTCGCCCTTGAAGTTCGGCAGCTCGATCAGGGCTTCGGGGCGCTGGGCCCCGAGGCCGAAGCGGTCGACGCCGTCCTTCTCGAACAGGCTGGGCCCGAAGCCGATGGTGAGGGTGAGCCGGGAGGCGGGCAGGCCGAGCGCCTCGCCGGTGTCGTCCGGCGGCGCCTCCGCGGAGCCGGGGACGGCGCCGGTGCCGACCTCGCGGCCGCCGGTCATCGCGGCGGCCGCCTTGGTCCATTCCTTGAGCAGCTTGACCAGGGAGTCCCGGGTGGCCTTCTCGGACACGTCGAAGGCCGCGAAGTGCAGCCGGTCCTGGACCGGGGTGGCGATGCCCGACTGGTGCTCCCCGTAGAAGGGCACCTCGCCGCCGGCCGTGGCGTTCGCCGCCGGGACCGGGTCGTCGTCCTGCCGGGAGGCGACGGCGACCGAGCCGACGGCGGCGGCACCGAGCGCGACGCCCGCGCCGGCCCAGCCGATGACGGCGCGGCGGCTCACCGCGGCCCGGTCGGTGGTGGCGGCAGCGGCCGGGCTGCCGTTCTGCTGCTCGTTCTCGGCGTCCATCGGCGGGCGGGCCCTTCTCACTCTTGCGGAACTGCTGAACTGCGGGTGTTGCTCGTGCTGTTGGTGCGCCGGTGCTGCTGGCGCTGGTGCGCCGGTGCCGGTGCTGGTGCTGGTGCGCCGAACCGCCGGAGGGGACCGGTTACTTGACGACCACCGCGGCGGCCAGCTTCGACAGCGGCTCGCCCAGCGAGTTCACCGCGTCCGAGAAGGTCTTGCGCTCGGCCTCGGTGACCTTGTCGTACGGGGTGAAGGTCCCGTCGGCCTGCCGGTACTTGGCGAGCAGCGCGTTGATCGCGGCGAACTCGGAGTCCAGGGTCTTGGCCAGCTCCGGGTCCTTCTCGGCGGCGACCGGCTTCAGCAGCTCGTAGGCCTTCTGGGCGCCCTCGACGTTGGCGTGGAAGTCCGCCAGGTCGGTGTGGCTGTAGCGGTCCTCCTCGCCGGTGATCTTGTTGGTGGCGACCTCGTCCAGCAGTTCCTTGGCGCCGTTGGCCATGCTGGTCGCGGTGATCTCCGCCTCGGGGATCTTCTTCTGCCAGTCCTTGAGGTCGGCGACCAGCTGGTCGGCGAGCGTCTTCTCCTCGTCGCCGATCTTCCCGTCGGCCCAGAGCGCCTTCTCCAGCCGGTGCCAGCCGGTCCAGGCCTGGCCCTGCTCCAGCTTGTCCTCGCGGGTGTCGGTCTTGGGGTCGACGTCCCCGAAGCTCTCGGCGACCGGCTCGGTGCGCTCCCAGCCGGTGCGCGAGGGCGCGTACAGCGACTTGGCCTTCTCCAGGTCGCCGCCCTTGATCGCGGCGGCGAAGGCCTCGACGGCCGGGATGGTGGCGTCGGCCTGCTCCTGGGCGTACGTCCGGTAGGCGTCGACGGCGGCGGCCAGTCGCGGGTCGGCCGGGGCGGCGCTGCCGCTCTCGCCGGTGACGGTGATCTTCTGCCGGATGCCGTCACCGACCATGCCGGGCTTGCAGGCGATCTCGTACGTGCCGGCCTTGATCTCGGCGTTGATGGTCGCCTTGGTGCCGGGCCCGATGTTCTCCCGCTCGGTGACGATCTTGTCGCCGGCGGCGTAGACGTACACCTCGGTGGTCTTGGAGCCCTTGTTGCTGATGTCCAGCACCACGTGGCCGGCCGGGAAGCTGCTCTTCGACACCTCGCAGGCGGTGTCGGTGGCGTTGATCTTCACCGCGTCCGCGCCGCCCGCCTTGTCGTCCTTCTTCGACGCGCACCCCGCCAGGGCGGCGGTCGCCACGGCGAGGCTGAGCAGCGCGGCTGCGGTGGAACGGCGACGGGCGGACATGGGGGCTCCAACGGAAAAGGGCATGGGGGTGCCAAGGCCGGGTAAAGCATCGGCCGGGCCGACGCCTCCTCTTTAGCTAAGGCATACCTTACGTAAGAAGTCTTTACCGTCGACACCCGGCCCCGCCCCTGCCCGAACCGTTACCTCCCGGGCCGCTGCCCCTCCGGCACCCGGCGGGCGGCCGCCCGGGCCGTCCAGCGGCCGTCGTGGCGGCTGATCCGGATCGGGTGGCCGAAGGTCTCGCTGATCAGCTCGGTGGTCATCACCTCGTCCACCGGCCCGGCCGCCACGCACTCCCCCTCGCGCAGCAGCAGGGCGTGGGTGGTGCTCTCCGGCAGCTCCTCCAGGTGGTGGGTGACCAGCACGCTCGCCAGCTCCGGGTGCTGGTGGCGCAGCAGGTCCAGGCTGTCCAGCAGCAGCTCGCGGGCGGTGAGGTCGAGCCCGGTGGCGGGTTCGTCGAGCAGCAGCAGCCGGGGGCTGGGCATCAGCGCGCGGGCGATCAGCACCCGGCCGCGCTCGCCCTGGGAGAGCGTGGTCCACTCGGCGTCGGCCATCGCGGCCATGCCGAGCGTCTCGATCAGCTGCTCGACCCGCTCCACCACCCCGGCGGCCGGCTTGCGGTGCCACTCCGGCTCGATGGTGTTGGTGGAGCCGGTGAGCACCACCTCGCGCACGGTCAGCGGGGAGCGCAGCGGGTGGCGCGGGTTGACGTGGCCGAGGTGGGCGCGCAGCTCGCGGATGTCCACCCGGCCCAGCCGGCGGCCGAGCACGTCCACCGTGCCGCGGGTGGGGTGGGAGACCGCGCCGAGCAGGGCGAGCAGGGTGGACTTGCCGGCGCCGTTCGGGCCGAGCAGCGCCCAGTGCTCGCCGGGCTCGATCTCCAGGGTGATGCCGCGCAGCAGGTGCCGGCCGTCGCGCACGACGTCCACGTCCTGGGTGCGCAGCAGCGGGCCGTCGAAGGTCGGGTCGGACGTGGTCACGGGCGGTCTCCGATCGTTGCACCGGGCAGGGTACGGACGGGGCGCCGCCGCGGACGGGCCGGCGCCGATCGTCCGTGTGCACGGTACAACCGTCGGCGGGGAGCGGAGTCCGGCCGTCCGAGGGGTGGACCGTCGACCGGGGCGCCCCTTCCCTCCTGCGGCCCTGACGCCGTGGCCGATTCCGTACCGGCACCAATGACTGCCGCCAAAACCGTGTCGGACGAGGCGACTTGGGGAGGACCATGGAGTCTTTCCGAGGGGGACGAGGGGGAGGCGTGATGGTCGCGGACCAGGAACGACCCACCAGCCTGCACGGGCTGGTCGAGCGGCAGGCCCGGCGGGCCCCGCAGACGGTGGCGGTGCGCTGCGGCGAGTCCGAGCTGACGTACGGGGAACTGGACGCCCGGGCGGACCGGCTGGCCGCCCACCTGGCGGACCGCGGGCTGGCCCCGGGCGGCCGGGCGGCGGTCGCGCTGGGCCGGGGCACCGAGGTGTACGTGGCGCTGCTCGCGGTGCTCAAGGCGGGCGCCGCCTTCGTGCCGCTGGAGCCGACCGCGCCCGACGCGCTGCTGCGGCACGTCCTGGGCGACGCCGCACCCGAGTTGGTGCTGACCGAGGGGCTCCACCGGGTCCGGCTGTCCGACGCGGGCGGGGCACAGCTGGTCTGCCTGGACGAACTCTCGCTGCCGGAAGGGGAGTTCGAGCGCCCCGAGGTGGCCCCCGGCGACCTCGCCTGCGTCTTCTACACCTCCGGCTCCACCGGCCTGCCCGTCGGCGCCCTGGTCGAGCACCGCAACCTGCTGGCCGCGTACGCCGGTTGGCGGGAGGTGTACGGGCTGGCGCCCGAGGACCGGATCCTGCAGACCGCCAGCCTGGAGTTCGACGTCTTCACCGCGGACTGGGTCCGGGCACTGGGCACCGGCGCCACCCTGGTGGTCACCCCGTTCAACCTCACCCTGGACCGCACCGTCGACCTGGCCGCCCTGCCCGCCCTGGTGGCGCAGGAGCGGATCACGGTCATGGAGCTGAACGTCCGCACCGCCCGCCGCCTCACCGCCCTGCTGACCGAGACCGGCGCCGGGCTGCCGGGGGTGCGGCTGCTCACCGTCGGCGCCGAGAAGTGGTACCTGGACGAGCAGTTGGCGCTACAGCGGCTGCTCGGCGAGTTCACCCGGGTGCTGAACGTCTACGGACTGGCCGAGGCCACCGTGGACAGCACCTGCTTCGAGGTGCGCGGCACGGCGGCCGCCGAGGGCGCCGAGCGGGTCTCCCTGGTCGGCCGTCCCTTCCCCGGCACCCGGGTGTACGTGCTCGGCCCGACCGGCACCCCGGTGGCCCCCGGGCAGGTCGGCGAGATCGCGATCGCCGGCTCCGGGCTCACCCGCGGCTACCTCAACCGGCCTGCGGACACCGCGCGCCGCTTCGTCCGGGCGGACTTCGACCCGGACGGACGGGTGCTGCTCACCGGCGACCTCGGGCTGCTCCGGGCGGACGGCGCGCTGGAGTTCGTCGGCCGGGCCGCGACCGTGGTCGGCCCGCTCGGCGCGGACCGGGCGGCCACGGTGACCACCAGGGTCAAGGCGGCCGCCCGCGCCGAGGGCGTACTGCGGGCGCACCCGGCGGTGCGGGAGGCCGTCGTGGTGGAGGTCGAGCGGGAGCCGGGGCAGCGGGTGCTGGTCGGCTACGCGGTGCCCGCGCAGGGCACGCCGGAGGGGATGGACGGCTGGTCGCTCACCCAGTACCTGCTCGCCGAGTTCCAGGGGTACTCGGCGCCCGCCGCCGTCATCCCCGTCCCCGAGCTGCCGCGCACCCGGGCCGGGAAGCTGGACCGCGCCGCGCTGCCGCTGCCGGCCCCGCCGCGGCACACCGCGCCGCGCTCGGCCAAGGCGGGCGCCGGCCGGTCCAAGGGCGGCGGCAAGGCGGGCGGCGGCCGCCGGGAGGTGGACGGCTCGCGCGGCTGCGCCGCGGCCGCGCTCACGCCGTTCCTCGCCTTCGTCGCCTGGATCCTCACCGACCGGCTCTACCCGGGCTCCACGAACCTCTCGGCGGTGCCGACGGGGTACCACTTCTGGTTCGAACTGCTCTACCTGTGCGAGAACCTGGCCTTCGGCGGCGGGCTGGCCTTCCTGTTCCTCGGCTTTCCGGCCCTGCTGCGACAGGGCCGCTCGCTGCGGCTGACCCTGCTCACCCACGTCTCGGTGTTCTGGCTGCTGGCCTCCTGGTGGCCGCAGGACAACCTCTACCGGCTGACCTCCGCCACCGACTGGCCGCGCGAGACCGCGATGATCTACGTCTTCAACATCCCGCTGATGCTGGCCGCGGTGGTCGTGGTCACCTTCCTGCTCAGCAAGCCCAGGACCACGGGGAAGTAGTCCTCAGCGCAGCGCCTCGAACATCCCGGTCAGCGCGTGCCCGGCCGCCTCGACCAGGGCCTGCGCGGCGTCCAGCGCCTCGGCGTCCGGCCCGGCGAGGGCGAGTCCGACGGCGGGCTCCGGTGCGTGGCCCGTCGTCGGGATCAGCGGCAGCAGGACGACGCCGAGCCGGGCGCACCGGGGCCGCAGCCGGTCGAGATGCTCGTGCAGCGCCTCGGGGGCGAGCCGGGCGCCGAGCGGCAGGGCGTCCACGGTGCGGACCAAGTGGCCGGGGCCGCGCACCCGGTCCAGCCGTTCGCGCAGCATGAAGGCGACGGACGGGCCGGTGAGCCGCAGGTTGGTCTCGGTGGGGGCGAGCCGGCGCTGCCGGTCGGTGACGAAGTCGATGTCGTACCAGCCGCGGTAGCCCTCGGCGGCCAGCCGCTCCCCCACCGCGAGGGTGAAGCGGCGGGCCGTCTCCTCGGCGGCCCGGGGAACGACGCCGGGGCCGACGGTGACGCCCTGGTAGTGGGTGCCGGCCACCTCCATGACGCCGGCCCCGACCGGGTGGACCGTGCCGTCCGGGCCGATCACCGCGTCGTAGGTGAGGTCGCGCAGCCGGGCCGACGGGCCCGGGTCCACGAACTCCTCCAACAGCAACTCGCCGTCCGGCGGAAGGACTTCGGAACCGACCAGGCGACGCAGCAGGGCGCCCCCGCCGCCCGCGGCGAACAGGTCGGCGGGCTCGACCACGACCGTGCCGTAGCCGCCGACGCCGTGCGGGCTCTTCAGCACGGTGGTCCGGCCGCGCGCCGCACGGAGGGTGAGCCGCCGGGCGGCGCGACGGCGGCCGTCCACACGCTCCTGCTGCGGCACCGTGATCCCGGGGTGGTCGGGGGCGAGTTCCGCGAACAGGGCGTGCGCGGCCGCCTTGGACTCGTAGCGGTGGACGGCGGCCAGTTCGGGCCCCTCGCCCTGGGCGGCGGTGCGGCCCCAACTGACCACGGGGTGACCGCAGTCGACGATCCGGGCGGCCAGCGCGGGCCGGGCGGCCAGCGCCTCGGCCAGCGTCCGGTCGACGGCGAGGCCGTCGTGCACCTCGACCGGGCCCCAGGCCAACTCCCGGGCCAGCCAGTCGATCCAGGCCCGGTCGACCTCGACGGGCAGCACCAGGACGGCCGGTTCCGGACTGTAGCCGACGGCCAGGCAGGCGTAGTGGTGCGCCTGGCGCAGCCGTCGGGCGCGCTGTGCGGCGTCCATGCCGGGCGCGAAGAACTGCGCGTTGAAGTCCGCGACGTTGCCGATGTGCACGGCCGCCCGCCCGCCGGTCCAGGCCCCCACCCATCCGTCCATGACCGAGAGCTTAGGGTCTTCCGGCGCCAACGGCCGGGCCCCGGCGGGCCGTAGGCGTCCGGCGGAAGCCAAGTCTGCCGCGAACCGTCGGCTGGTCGACCACCGTCGGTCAACTGTCGCTAGTCGACCGTCACGACGGCGGTGTGGACGGCTTGTCAGGTTCCGGCCTTTGGGGCCTTTTGGCCAGGGCCGGACCCAACGAGGGCACAAATCAGTGATCCTTTGACCCGAAAACGGATATTCATTGTCAATCTTGACCACACCCTTCCAAGGGAAGCATGGCCTGCTACGTTCCCGATGTGAAGGTAGTCGCACAGGTCAAGCTACTGCCGTCGTCCGAACAGGCGTCGGCACTTGAGGCAACCCTGCACATTGCCAACGAGGCCGCATGCTGGGTTTCATCTGTAGCTTTCGAGCACGGAATCCCGCGTGAGTACGATCTGCGCAAGCACACCTATGCCGAACTCAAGGATCGCGGACTGGGTGCGCAGGCCGCCCAGCATGTCATCAAGAAGACCCGTGACGCCTACACCGCATTGAAGGCGAACCTCCAGGCCGGGAGTCTCGGTAAACCTGGCTCAAGGCGGCGGGTCAAGGCAGAGTCCAAGCCGATCGTGTTCCGGCCCGAGGCCGCACAACCCTACGACGACAGGTGCCTGTCCTGGCAGTACGATGCCGAAACAGTATCAATCTGGACCACGGTAGGACGGCTCAAGGGCCTGCGCTTCACATGCTCGCCAGACACGCTTAGAATGCTCCGGCATCACCGCAAGGGAGAGTCCGATCTGGTCAAACGTGACGGAAGATTCTATCTGATCGCCACGTGCGAGGTACCAGAGAGACCTCTCAACGAAGACCCTGCAGGGTTCATCGGTGTGGACCTCGGCATCGCCAATGTCGCCACCACTAGCACCGGCTACCAAGCTGCTGGACGCCGACTTAACCGCTACCGCAAACGTCAACTCGCTCTACGTAGGAAGCTTCAGGCCAAGGGCACAAAATCTGCCAAGCGCCTACTCAAGAAAAGATCCCGCAAGGAATCCAGAAACAACACCAACATCAATCACACGATTTCCAAGACCATCGTCACCACCGCTGAACGCACCGGCTACGGCATCGCCCTGGAGGACCTCACGGGAATCCGTAGTCGGGTACGGCTCCGAAAGGACCAGCGGCAACAGGTACACTCGTGGAGCTTTCAGCAGCTCGCCTCCTTCATCGAATACAAGGCACGCCGAGCCGGGGTGCCTCTGCTGTACGTCGATCCGGCACACAGCAGCCGGGAGTGCTCCGAGTGCCATCACGTGAACCGGAACAACCGCCGGTCACAAGCCGAGTTCGTATGCCGCGCCTGCGGTAGCGCAATGCATGCGGACCACAATGCGTCCCGCAACATCGCCTGCAAGGGCGAAGCCGCGTGGACAGCGGGGCGTGAGTCACGCGTCCCAGCGCCCCTGCAGGCGCTCAGACGTGGGAGGTCACGCGGCAGCCAGCCGCGCCCTGCCCACAAGCCCCACCTTCCACGGCTGGGTTAAGTTGACCGACCAGTCTACCCATTGCTGCGGCGACACGGCTTCGACAGGCGCTCACTGAGCAACAGCTCGACAAGTTGGACCGATCTGGTACCGCGCGCTGACCGTCTACATGACCTCCACCACCACCTACAAGGGCGCCCGCGCCGCCTCCCTCAACGCCGCCCGCGACCTGTACGGCGCCGGCAGCACCGAGTACAAGGCGGTCGCCGCCGCTTGGAGCGCGGTCAGCGTCAACTGAGGCTGCACGTCTAGCTGTTGAAGCCGACGTGGACGTGGTCGTGGTGGGTGTCGTCGGTGAAGAACTGGTTGCCGACGCCCGGGATCGCCACCGGACCGCCCACGTTGTACGAACCGGCCGCCGCCGCGTCCCGCATGAAGGACTCGATCAGCTGCCGGGGCGTGGCCGGGTCCACCACCGCCCGGCCGTCGATCCGCCAGACGTCGAAGGCCCGGCCCAGCGGATGGTCGCTGGGCCGGGTCGTCCCGAAGACGTCCAGCGGGTGGCCGCTGCGCACCACGCTCACCGTCAGGGTGTACGGGCCGGCCAGCCGCAGCATCGCCGCCGTCACGGTGTCGTGGACCAGGCCGCTGCGTAGGTCCGCCACCGCCTCGGGCGGCAGTTCGATCCTCGGCTCGGCCAGCACCCTGGCCACCGCCGGGGCGGGTGCGGCGGCCTCCGGTCCCGGCTCGCCCGGGTGCAGGGCGGTCACCGTCCAGCGCGGCTCGGCCCGGCCCAGCCGGACGTCCACGGTGGTGCCGCCCGCCGCCGTCGAACCGTCCGGCTGCCTGGTCCACTGGCGGCAGACCACCAGCACGCTCGCCGAGTCGGCGAGGATCCCGCCGTACTGGGCGTCGACCACCTCCAGGCTCGCCTCCGGCGCCACCGGGGCGAGCGGCCCGGCCTGGTCCGCCAACCCGGGCGGCAGGCCGAGCGCCGCCACCCTCGCCCGGGCCGCCTCCGCGCCCTGGCCGCCGGACGGCCAGGCACCGAGGGCGGCGACCAGTTCGACGGCGCGGCGCTTGACGTCGGGCTGGATCTCGCCGGGGCCGGGCTGCCAGAGCGGCGGGTTGGGCAGTGGGGACGGGGTCGGACTCGGGGTCGGGGTCGGGGTCGGGGCTTCCGTGGGTGCGGGGGACGAAGTCACGGCCGGTGCACGGGACTTGGCCCCGCTCGAACACCCCGCCACTCCCAGCAGCACCGCCGCTGCACCGGCCCCCGCCCCCGCACCCGCCCGCAGCACCGTGCGTCGGCCCGGCGCCGGGCCACCGTCTCCGCTCGTCATGCCGTCAGTATGCGGTCGATGGACGGCCGATGGCCCTCGACCGGGTCCGGTGTCAGCCCAGACGGCGGATCGGCTCACCCTTCAGGAAGGCCGCGATGTCCTCCACCGCCTCACCGAAGTACCGCCGGTAGTTGTCCTGCGAGACGTACCCCAGGTGCGGGGTCGCCAGCAGTCGGGGCGCGCGGCGCAGCGGGTGGTCGGCGGGCAGCGGCTCGGTGTCGAAGACGTCCAGGGCGGCGCCCGCGATCCGGCCGGCGGTGAGCGCGGCGAGCAGCGCGTCCTGGTCGACGATGGCCGCCCGGGAGGTGTTCACCAGGTAGGCACCCGGCTTCATCAGGGCGAGTTCGGCGGCGCTGATCAGGCCCCGGGTGTCGGCGTTGGAGGCCAGGTGGATCGACACGAAGTCGCTCTCCCGCAGCAGTTCCTCCTTGTCCACCGCCCGGCGCACCCCCGCCTCGGCCGCCCGCCCGTCCGTGAGGCTCCGGCTCCAGGCCAGCACGTCCATGCCGAAGGCGAGCCCGACCCTGGCGACCAGGCCGCCGATCCGCCCGAGGCCGAGCAGCCCGAGCGTACGCCCGTGCAGGTCGGCGCCGACGGTGCTCTGCCAGGGGCCGCCCTCGCGCAGCGCGGTGCTCTCCTGGACGAGACCGCGGGCCAGGCCCAGCAGCAGGGCCCAGGTCAGCTCGACCGGCGGGGTGCCGGAGCTGGCGGTGCCGCAGACGGTGACGCCGTGCGCCGCGGCGGCCGCGAGGTCGATCACCGAGTTGCGCATGCCGGAGGCCACCAACAGCCGGAGCCTCGGCAGCCGGGCGAACAGCGTGGCGGGGAACGGCACCCGCTCACGCAAGGTCACCACGATGTCGAACTCGGCCAGTGCGACGGCGAGTTCGTCCTCGGAGCGGTGGTGCTCGCGGAAGACGGTGAGCTCGACCCGGTCGGCCACCGGGGACCAGTCGGCGTAGCTGGTGGCGACGCCCTGGAAGTCGTCCAGGACGGCGCAGCGAAGGATCGGAAGGGTCATGACGGCAGCTAATCAGACGCCTGGGGTTCCGGTGACCGGGGGCCCGGCGGACGCGGGCCGTCGCCGTGCCCGGTGCGAACGGTCCACGACGGCTCGCCGAGCTTCGCCCGCAACACGGCTATCGGGTCCTGCAGTTCGACGGGGTGGAGCCGAACGCCCCGGCCGCACAGCAGGGTCTCCTGCGGCTCGTGTGGTACGTCAGCCGAACCTCCCGGCGATCCCCGAGTGCCGTGAGACGGTCATATGTCAGGCACGATCCGGCGGGTGCCGGGGTTCGGCCGGGCCAGCTCGTCGCCTCGGTGAGTCCCGTCGTCTCCGTGGGTTCAGCCGGGCGGGTTCAGCAGTGCCTCCGCCGTGGCCGTCCGGGCGTACAGCACCCAGCGGCCGGCCCGGTGGGCGCTGACCAGGCGGGCGTCCCGCAGGGCCGTCAGGTACTGGGAGACGGCGGAGGGCGACAGTCCGGTGCGCCGGGCGAGTTCGGTGGTCGAGGCCGGGGCGGCGAGTTCGGTCAGCAGCAGGGCTCGGGAGCGGCCGAGTACGGCGGCGAGCGCCGCGCCGACGGGGGCCGACGGCGTCGTCCAGAGGTCGCCTATCCCCCGGGCCGGGTAGGCGAGTTGGGGCGGCGATGACGGGGCGAGCAGGGTGTAGAGGCCGGGGCCGGTGAAGGCGGAGGGGATCAGCAACAGGCCCGGCCCGGCCGTCCGGCGGTTCAGCGGGCGGGCCCGGTGGCCGAGTCGCAGGGCGCCGTCCGTCCACCGCAGTCCGGCGTGCAGCTCGTTGAGCACCCGTGCGGCGCCGTGCTCGGCGGCCTGCCGGGCCCGGTACAGCACGTCGGCGTCGAGCACCGCGCGGATCCTCGCCCAGTACGGCGCGAGGGCCAGTTCCCAGTACGCCTCGATCGCCTCGGCCAGCCGCGCCAGCCCGGCCGGCGGGTCGGCGTACAGGGCCTGCAGCCGCGGACCGAGGGCGCCGTGGCCCGCGGCCAGCCGGTCGAGGTCGCGGCGGGCCCGCCCGGCGGGGGTGGCCCGGATCGCGGCGAGCTCCTCGGCGAGGGTCGGGGCCGACCCGGTCGGGGCGGGATTGAGGAAGTCCGGCACGTAGCCGGTCGGTGGCACGAGGTCGGCCAGCAGCCCGAGGGCCGGGCCGAGTGCGCCCAGCCGGGGCCGCACCTGTTCCACCCAGGGGCCGTGGACGGCGTGCGGCAGACCGGAACGCAGCAGGCGCAGGCTCGGCCCGACCTCCCACATCGGTGCGACCACGAACCGCATCCGCGCCAGATCGCCCGCCGTGAACAGCAGTTCCGCCACCGCCCGCCCCCGCACCCCCGTCGGATTCGCACATCCGCGAATCAGTGGCGATCAGATTAGTTCAGTGACGATCATGACGGGCATGACTTCCGACACGCCCTCCCCTGTCTCTGCTACTGCCCCTGCCTCCGCGGTGTCCGCCGCCGCCTCCGGCACCTGGCAGCTCGGCGACCGCGCCGTCCACCGGATCGGCTTCGGCACGATGCGCCTGCCGCAGACCGGCCCGGCACTGGTGCCGGACGCCGTGCCGCGCGACCGCGAGCAGGCCCTGCGGGTGCTGCGCCGTGCGGTCGAACTGGGCGTCAACCACATCGACACCGCCGCCTTCTACTTCTCCCCGCTGCGCTCCGCCAACGAGCTGATCAACCGCGCGCTCGCCCCGTACGCCGACGACCTGCTGATCGCCACCAAGGTCGGGCCCGGCCGCGGCCCCGACGGCGAATGGACCGACCACGCCCGCACCCCCGCGGGACTGCGCGCCCAGGTCGAGGAGAACCTGCGCCAGCTCGGCCGGGACCACCTCGACCTGGTCAACCTGCGGATCCTCGGCACCGACTCGATCGCCGAACGCTTCGGTGCGCTGGCCGAGTTGCGGCAGGCCGGCCTGATCCGCCGACTCGGCCTGTCCAACGTCCACCCGCACCAGCTCGCCGAGGCTCAGGCCATCGCCCCGGTGGTCTGCGTGCAGAACCCGTACGGCATCGGCGCCTCACCCGCGCAGGACGAACTGCTGCGGCTCTGCGGTGAGCAGGGCATCGCCTTCGTCCCCTTCTACGCCATCGCGGGCGCCGGACGGGAGGGCGGCGCCGGGGCGGCGGAACCCGCCCAGGTGCGGGCGGTGGCCGAGGCCCGCGGGATCAGCACCGCCCAGGTCCGACTGGCCTGGACGCTGCACCGGGGCCCGCATGTGCTGGCCATCCCGGGGACCGGCGACGTGGCGCATCTGGAGGACAACATCGCGGCGGGCGCCCTGCGGCTGACGGCGGAGGAGCTGGCCCTGCTGGACCAGGCCCACGGCGGCTGACCCACCGCTCCGGAACCGCCGACGGCCCGACGGGCGTCGCTCGGGGACACCACCCTTCTGATCTTCCCGACCACCTGTCCTCCGGTCCTCCCGTCCTCCCGACCTCCCTGAGCGACACCCTGGAGCCCGCCCGTGCCCGACCGCACCACCGCCGCCACCACCGCCGCGCGTTACCTCTACCTCGCCCGCCACGCCGAGGCGGCCTCCCCGAACGGGCCGGGCGGGCCGGGCCAGCCGGGCGAGCTGGGCGAGCTGGACGGGAGCGCGCTCACCGCCGCCGGGCGCCGCCAGGCCACCCTGCTCGGCCAACGGCTGGCGGGCCGCCCCATCACGGCCGTCCACCACGGCCCGCTCCCCCGGGCCACGGAGACCGCGCGACTGGTCGGGGAGCAGCTCGGCGGGGTGGCGGTAACGGTCTGCGAGGAGGCCGGCGACTACGTTCCGTACGTACCGTCGGCCGGTGAACTCCCGTTCGACAGCGTGGAGTTCCTCCTGCGTTTCCTCGCGGGCACCTCGGCGGAGGAGCGGTCCCGGGGGCCGGAGCTGGCCCGGCGGGCCGTCGAGCGGTTCACCGGGCCGGCCCCGGGCGGTGAGGAACGGCACGAACTGGTCGTCACCCACGCCTTCCTGATCGGCTGGCTGGTCCGCCACGCGCTGGACGCCCCCGCCTGGCGCTGGCTCGGCGTCAACGCCGCCAACGCGGCCCTCACCGTCCTGCGCTTCGCCCCCGGCCGCCCCTCGTCCGTCCTGCTGCTGAACGACCAGGGCCACCTGCCCGAGGAGCTGCGCTGGACGGGCTTCCCGCCCGAACTGCGGGCCTGAGACCGGTCGCAGGGAATATGCAGACCGGTCTATAGTGTCTGCCCATGGGAGCGAAGGGCGACGAGACCCGGGCCCGGCTGATCGCCGGGGCCCGGGAGCTGATCGAGCAGCAGGGGTACTCCGGCACGGGCCTCAACCAGGTCCTGGCCGTCACCGGCGCACCGCGCGGCTCGCTCTACTTCCACTTCCCCGGCGGCAAGGACCAACTGGTCGCCGCCGCACTCCTCCAGTCCGGCCAGGAGGTCGCGGACCTGCTGACCGCACTGGCCGCCGAGGGAGCCGACACCGCCACACTCAGCGGGCAACTGATCGAGGTGTTCGCCGAGCGCCTGGCCCGGTCCGGCTACTCCAAGGGCTGCCCGATCGCGACCGTCGCTCTGGAGGTCGCGGGCACCAACGAGCCGCTGCGGGCCGTCTGCGCCGAGGTGTACGAGGGCTGGCAGCGCATCCTGGCCGAGCAGCTGACGACCGGGGGCTTCAGCCCCGCCCAGGCCTCGGTGGCCGCCGGCCAGGCCCTGGCCCTGCTGGAGGGGGCGGTACTGCTGGCCTCGGTCCGACGCAGCCGCGAGCCGCTGGACGACGCCCGGCACGCCGTCCTCCACCTCCTCGGCGCGAAGGACTCCGCCCCGCGCCGGTGATCCGGGGGCCTGCCCTGTCGCGCCTTCCCTTCCCATTCCTCCGGGCTGCGCAAAAAATATGCAGACCGGTCTACATCAATCCGAGGCGCACCCCGCCCATCTGCCCCCTCGCTCACTCGCTCAAGAAACTATGCAGACCGGTCTAGAGAAAAGCTGAGGAACCACGATGTCACCCACCGAATCCCCGCACACCCTCGTCCTCGGAGCCGGCGGCTTCCTCGGCCGCTGGCTGGTCCTCGAACTCCTCGGCCGGGGCGAGGCCGTGGCCGCCGCCGTCCGCGATCCCGCGAACGGGCCCGCCCTCCGCGACTGGCTGCGCGAACACGGGGCCGACCCGACCCTCCTGACCACCGTCACCGCCGACCTCACCCGCCCCGGCCTCGACCTCTCCCCCAGCGACGACGCCCGCCTCACCGAGGTGCGCGACGTCCACAACCTCGCCGCCCGCTACCGCTTCGGCCTCACCCGCGCCCAGGCCGAACCCGCCAACCTCCACGGCGCCCTGCACGCCCTGCGCTGGTCGGCCACCCGGCCCCGGCTGCGCCGCCTGGTCCACCTCTCCGGCTACCGGGTCGGCCGCGACCCCCACCCCCGGTACCCGCTCGACCCCGGCACCGCCGCCGCCCTCTACGCCCGCCTCGGCGCCTACGAGGCCTCCAAGCACCTCGGCGACGCCGCCGTCCGGGTCACCGCACCCCGGCTCGGCGTCCCGCTCACCACCGTCAACCCCAGCAGCGTCATCGGCCACTCGGTGACCGGCGAAGCCGGCCAGTACCTCGGACTCGCCCAACTGGTGCGCCAACTCCACCGCGGCCGCCTCCCCCTGCTGCCGGGCACCCGGCGCACCTTCCTGCCCGTGGTGACCGTCGACCACCTGGCCCGCTTCCTCGCCGCCGTCCCGGCCCACGACCGCGCCCCGGTCGCGGCCCACACCGTCCTCGACCCCGCCACCCCCTTCCTCCCCGACCTGATCACCCTCCTCGCCACCCACCTCGGCGTCCGCCCACCCCGCGCCCTCGTCCCGGTCGGGCTCGTCCGCCGTCTCCCCCGCACCCTCACCGGAGCCGACCCGGAAACCCTCACCTTCCTCTCCGAGGACCACTACGACACCTCCTCCGCCGACCACCTCTCCACCACCGCCGGCCTCACCCACCCACCCGTCATTCCCGCCCTCCACCACTGGTCCACCCGCCTCGTCCACGATGCCTTCGGCGACCACTGACCCACACAGGAAGTCGGCCCGCCCGACTTCTCACGCAATCAACGCCATCTGCTGACCGGCCCGCCCAGATGGCGGCGCACGCCGACCAGCAGGGCGCCCGCAACGCCTTCCAACAATCCGCGCCCACGCAGGAAGTCGGCCCGCCCGACTTCCTACGCACTCGCCACCGCGCACCAACACCCAGCTCATCCAAGGGAGCTGAGCTCCACGCCCGCTGCCCCGCATAGGAAGTCGGCCCATCCGACTTCCCGCACATCCGGCGAACCCATGCCGAAACCGCCAACCACCACACGCACCTCGAATTCCCGACCACCGCCGCGCCCCCTGCACAACTGGCAGCTGACAACGGCGCACCGAGCCCCCCGCTACCTTCTTCGTGGCCCCGCAACGGGGCTCCCGGCCTCCGGTCCGGCATGACTGTTCCCCCCTGTAGTTCGCATGATCCGGGGGGGGTGGTGTCACCGGGCCGGAGGCATCGGTAAACCGCTGATAGAGGCGGGACCACCAGCGTGCCGGGAGGCTCTTCGTAACCGCACGACCTCGTAGGGGATCAGCGTGACCGACACCGGCGATGTGGACGGATTCCTTGGCCTGGACGTCGGCAAGGGCGAGCACCACGGAACCGCGGCGCGCCCGGACCGGCAAGCAGGTCTTCGACAAACGGCTGGCGAACAGCAAGCCCAGGATGCGGGCCGTACCTGACGATGCGCCGCATCGCCGACCTCTACCCCGGCGAGGCCAAGACCGAGGCCCGCGTCGCCAACCGTCCGCGCGGACTGCTCACCCAGATCCGCCCGCCCCCGGAGCGAGTGCTGGGGCCCAGGATCGACCACCCGGCGCTGCCGGCCCTGCTGGAGCGGTTCGGCTCACCGGCCGCTCAGCGCACGGCCGGACGCCGCCGACTGCGGAGCGTCGCCCGGCCCTTGGCCCCGCGCATGTTCGAGCGCCTCGTCGAGGACATCCTCACCGCTCTCGACGAGCAGACCGTCGTCGTCCCGGGCACCGAGGCGGCGACGCTGACCGTGCCGAGCCTGACCGGCTCGCTGCGGGCCGGCCTCGACCGGCGCAAGCTCCTGGAGAAGCGGATCCAGGAACTGCCGGACGAGCACCCGCTGTCACAGATCCTCGCCCCCGCGGCCCGCAGCTCCGGCTCCTCCATGCGCGGCGAGCCACCACCGGGGCGACAAGCAGCTGAAACGGGCGTTCTTCCTGGCCGCGTTCGTCCCACTCGGCGAACCGGCCTCGCGCGCCCACGACGACAAGAAGATCGGCCGGGCCAGGGCGAACGCCATACCCAGGCGCTCCCCTGCCTGGCCGGACGCCGGGCCGACGTCCTGCTCGCCATGCTTCGCGACGGCACCCTCCACTGGTCCCGAGCAATGGTCAAGACCTGTGGACGAGTTGTCGTGCGAGCGCGGGCCATTGTCATGGGGCCGGGCGCCGCAGCCTCACATCCGGGATCTCAGCACGTCGACTTCACAGCCTTGCGCGAATGGGTCGAAGCCGTGTTCGACCAGCCAGCGAACCCCTAGCAGGCTCCGCAACGACCACCACGCGCGGATCACGTCGAGGTCGATGTCGGTGCCGTAGCCGGCGATGACGTCTTCGACGTGCTCCTCGTGTCCGAGCGTCAAGGTGGCGAGGTCGAACAGGGCGTCACCCCGGCCCGCCTCGGACCAGTCGATGATGCCGGTGACCTCGTCGCCGTCGACGAAGACGTGGTCGATCTGCAAGTCGCCGTGCGTGAACGCCGGAGTCCACGGCCGGATCGCGGCCTCGGCGACGTGGCGGTTGCGGGTGACCAGGTCGGCGGGCAGGATGCCGTTCG
>NZ_JBEOSV010000007.1:0-121792 GCF_040303245.1 Kitasatospora sp. NPDC096077
ACGAGGCCGACAGATCCCGTTGAGGACCCGAGGTCAGTCAGGCGGTGGGTCAGACCTGTCCGGGAACCGCTCATGAACATCCTCACTGTCAGGCGGCGATCGGACGCAGCACCGCGTAGTACGCGAACGGCGGACCGTACAGCCGGGCGACCCGCAGCCCGGCTGCCTCCGCCAGGCTGATCAGCGACGACGGCCGGATCTGATGCCGGTCGAAGAACTCGCCGACCACCAGCCGCCCGAACGGCTTCAGCGACCGGCGCAGCTCGGCCAGCGTACGCGCCGGATCCGGGATCTCGCCCAGCGCCGTCACCAGGTAGGCCGCATCGAACGAGCCGTCCGCGAAAGGGAGTTGATGTGCGTCGGCACGGTTCGGCACGATGTTGCCGACGCCCCGCCCCTTGGCCCGGCGGCCCACGTGGTCGAGCATCTCCTGCTGGATGTCCACGATGTCCAGCCGGCCGTTCGGGCCCAACTGCGGTGCGACGTGCAGCGACTGCAGGCCGGTTCCAGGGCCTATCTCCAGGATCCTCTCGCCCTCCCGGGCCTGCAGCACGTGGTCCAGCCGCTTCAGGGTCAGGAACGGCAGCGGCAGGTCGAGCAGCCAGCGCTGGGAGTACGGGTACGGCGCGGAGTCGGTGAACCACCAGGTGGCGACGGCGGCGGCAGCGCCCGCGCCGATCAATGCCCGCGAATTCCTCATAATTCCTCCATGAATATCCGATTCGGCCATCTGAGCAATTTCTGATGGTCAATCAGTTGTGTTGGTGTGCAATCCCTCTTCCGCTCAGCGGCCCGGCCGAGGGAAGGTCCGGGTCGCGAGGACCGCGCAGGCCACCGCCAGCGGCAACTCGGCGAAGACCGCCATCAGCACCGCCGACGTGAGGTCCGAGCCCGGGGCGGCCGTCATGGTGTCGAACCAGGCGTCGGCCAGCAGCACGGCCGAGGTCGCGGCGGAGGTCAGGCAGGCCCGGCAGTCGCCGCGCCTGAGGAGCAGTCCGGTGGAGAACAGGCCGAGCGCCTCGGCGCTGTCCAGACCCGTCCACGTCCAGGCCCAGTGCGAGGCCTGATCGGTGGCCGGCAGCCCGGTGTGCAGGAAGACCAGCCAGGGGATCATCGCCAGCCCGAGCACGGTGAGCACCGTGGCCGCCCGGCGAAGCAGCAGGGGAAACGCCGAAGCGGCCGCGATCATCGGCGGATTCGTCATGCCCTGAACCTAGGAGCGGACCGTGACCCATCGCGTCGGCCGACGGATGTCACCTCTCCCCCAGGCCATCGGCCCGGCGGTGTACCGACGCGTACATCCCCGGGGCGACGCGCGGACCGTAGACGGTGAACAGCACCCGGCAATGCGGGGCGTGTCCGGAAGGCAGCCTCCTTCTTCTTGATTACCGCCACACGATCTTGTCGAGTCCATGTAATTTTTGCTGCCGATGACGCCGAACCTCGGCGGAGGCGGGCTGCACTACGGGTCCCGGCGCCGTCGAGCCTCTATGCCAGGAGGTTGTCCATGAAAAAAATGCTCGCCGCAGTCGCCATGACCGGTGTACTGACTCTGGCCGCGCTGGCCGGCACCGCTACGACCGCCAGCGCGTCCGACAGCTTCCCCGGACCGATCGGCGCGTTCTCCACCAGCACGGACTGCAGCAACTACGTCGCGGCTGCCGGCAAGTGGGGCGCCTGGGACTGTGAGCAGGTCGGCGGCGCCTACCCCGGCTGGTACGCGATCACCGGCCTTTCCAACGGGTACGGCCCGTACACCTCCAGCACGGGCTGTGGCAACTACGTCGCGGCTGCCGGCAGGTTGGGCGTCTGGGACTGTGAGTACGTCGGCGGCGCCTACCCCGGCTGGTACATCTTCATACCGTAATCGTGCGGCGCCACCTGTGGCGTCCCCGAAATCGGTGAGCCCGGACAGCCGGGCACCGGGTGGGTCCGCCGGACGGCGGACCCACCCGGTGCGGAGCTAGGCTCTCAACGGGTCGGCGGATGGAGGGGCATGGACGACGACGGGTATGTCGCACTGGTCTGCGACAGCGTGCAGTACAGCGTCGTGCTGGCCGATCCCGGCGCCCGCACCATGGACGTGCTCAAGGAGATCCGTCGGCTCACCGGGCTCAGTCTGTGGCACGGCAAACTCCTCATCGGGCAGCTTCCCGCGACGATTCTCGAAGACCAACCCGAAGACACGGCTCGGGCAGCTGCCGGCACTCTTCGCGACGCCGGTGCAGTCGCCCAGGCCGTTGAGCAGGACAGCTGAGGGATGCTCCCGGCTTCGGACGGGCCGCCAGGTGTCGCTGCCGCGATCGTGATCCGAGAGGGTCGGGTGCTGATGGTCCGGCGCCGGGTCGGCGAGGGCCGGCTCGTGTGGCAGTTCCCGGCGGGCAAGATCGAGCCCGGCGAATCTCCCGAGGAAGCGGCTGTCCGCGAGACCGCGGAGGAGACGGGGTTGGACGTGGCCGCGATCAAGGTCCTCGGCGAGCGCGTCCACCCGGAGACCGGCCGGTGGATGTCGTACACGGTCTGCGAGATCGTCGGCGGCACCGCTGCCGTCGGTGATCCACGGGAAGTGGACGCACTGGCGTGGGTGGCACTTGCGGAGATCCCCGAGTACGTCCCGTACGGGATCTTCGAGCCGGTGCAGGCCTACCTGGATGTCGCGCTCAGGGACTGAGCGAACAGCTGTGGGCGACCACCGACTGGTGGTCGCCCACAGCGGCAACCGGGCGGGGCGGCGGTCAGGCCGTGTGGGTGCAGTGGTAGAGCTGCCGGCCGGTCGACGGCGGCAGGCCGGGTACGTCGGTGGCGGGGACCGGGGTGCAGGCGGCGCGCACCCAGGAGTGGACCTCGGCGGCACCGGCGGTGCCGGGGGCGCGGTCCGCGTCGAGCAGGACGTAGCGCAACTCGCCCTTGCCGACGAGCTGTTGGACCTCGGGCAGGGTGGGTGAGGGGGCCGAGCCGCTGAAGCCGCCCATCGGGAGCACCTCGTCGCCGGTCGCCAGGATGAACGGTGAGGCGGCGCTCCAGCTGGAGGCGGCGAAGAGGTAGCGGGCGCCGTCCCGGTGGGCCTGGAGGTAGTCGTACAGGGCCCGCGCGGGCGCGGTCAGGTGTTCCGAGGAGGCGCCGAAGCCGCCGCCGAACCCGCCCGTGCCGAACCCGCCGCCGTGCCGGGTGCCCGGCGCGGTCATCGCGGCGGCGGCGCCCGTCGACGACGTGTGCCTCCCGCCCCCGGAGGGGCCGACGGTGCCCATGCCCGAGCCGCCGTACGCCGAGGTCAGCACCGACGACGCCCAGGCGGCCGGCGCGACCAGCATCGCCGCGACCCCGGCCAGCAGCCCGACCGGCGCGAACCCCCGCCCGGTGACGCGCTTGAACGCGACCGCCGCGAGCAGCGCCAGCGCCACCGCGCCCAGGCCGACCACGGTCGGTGCCAGCCACGGCAGGAAGGCCGGGAACTCCCGGGCCAGGTGGGCCGACCAGGCGACCGTCCCGGCGATCGCGACCGGAAGCGCCCACGCCCGGGCGCCACCCTCGCGGAAGCCCCGCCACAGCAGGACCGTGCCCGCCCCGCCCAGGGCCGCGAGCGGAGCGGCGATCACGCCCATGTAGTAGCTGTGGCCGCCGACGCTGCCCGCGCTGAAGACCAGGAAGAACACGCCCAGCCAGGCGCCCCACAGGACGTACCCGGCCCGCAGCACGTCGGTGCGCGGCTCGCGCCGCCGCCAGGCCAGCCCGCAGGCCAGCGCGACGGCGGCGAGCGGGTAGAGCCAGCCGGTCTGCGGGGCGAACTGCGCGCCGAACATCTTCGTCCAGCCCCCGTCCTTCCCACCGCCGCCGCCAGGGCCCTGGGAATCCTGCGCGGCCTGGGCGGGCTCCGTGTTCTGCTGCGCGGACGCACCGCCGACGCCACCGCCGACGCCGCCGCCACCACCGCCCCGGACCGCCTGCACACTGCCCGTCTGCGCCGCGCTCATCCCCAGCGCGGAGAACCGGTTCAGGAAGTTGTAGCCGACCACCATGCTGAACGCCGAGTTGTCCGTCGTGCCGTCCACGTACGGGCGGTCCTGCGCCGGGGTCACCGTGACCGCCAGCATCCACGAGGCCGACACCACCACCGTCACCAGCCCGGCCAGCGCGACGTGCCCGACCCGCCGCCGCAGCCGGGCCGGCGCCGCGAGCAGGTACACCGCCGCGAGCGCGGGCAGCACCGCCCACGCCTCCAGCATCTTGGTCTGGAACGCCAGCCCCACCCACACCCCGGCCAGCAGCAGCGGACGCAGCCGCGCCGTGTGGGCGGCCCGCTGCGCCGCGTCCGCCGCGAGCAGGAGCAGCAGCGTGAAGGCGGCGTCCTCGACCGCGGTGCGGAACAGGCCCGCGGCCACCGGCGTCAGGGTGAGGGCCGCGGCCGCGAGCAGCCCCGCGTCGGCCCCGGCCCACCGCCGCACCACCCGGTACATCACCAGGACGGACAGCACGCCCTCGACCACCTGCGGCAGGGTCAGCGCCCACGGGTGGAAGCCGAAGACGCGCGCCGACAGCGCCTGCGGCCACAGGAATCCGGGCAGCTTGTCCAGCGTGATCGTGCCCGCCGGGTCGAACGACCCGAAGACGAAGGCCTTCCAGCTCTCCGTCATGCTGCGCACGGCGTCGGCGTAGAAGGCGTGGTACTGGCTGTGGTCGATGTTCCACGTGTACAGCACGGCGGCGAGGGTCGCGATCGCGAGCAGCGCGGGCCGTGCGTAGCCCGGCTGTCCGTCGGGTGACGTCCACGGGGCCCGGCGGCGCCGCGGCCGGGTGGACGGGCTCCGCCCGGGCGCGGTGAGGAGATTGATGGCCATGGTGGGCACTCTCGGACGCGTCCATGAGAGACCCGCCGGGAGGCACCCCGGTTTGGCGATGTCTATACCCGGGGCGCACCGGTTCGGCCTACCCCGCCCTCGGCGGAGCGTACGCGGATCGAACAGGTGCGGGCCTCCGGCCGACGACGGCCCGGCAGGGGCCGCGGCAGGGGCCGAGGCAGGACCGACGCAGGGACCGCGGCAGTGCCCTGGGCAAGACCCTGCCGACGATCTGACGGTCCAACAGGGCCGGCTCCGGGCCCGACTCCCCGTCCCGCAACCGGTCCGGCCCGGTGTTGACAAGCCCGCGGGGCTCGAAGAGGATGAGTCCGATCTTGGTGTAGTGCACACGCCACAACCTCGCTCCGCACGACCGGTCGTGCGGAGCGTTCTCGTCTCCGCCGGAGCCGGCCGGCTTTCCGAAGCCGCCCCGGCGCGCAGCGCGTCCGGGTCCGCGTCCGCGTTTGCGTCCGCGTCCGCGTTTGCGTCCGCGTCCCGGACGTCGCGGGCCCTCCGGCCGGGAGTGCTCCCCCGTGGCGCGTCGCCGCCCCGCGGCGGACGGGCACGCGGTGCCCCGCCCGACGGCACGTCCCTGCGGTCCGGGCGCCCGGTCCACGCGGAGCACCGCCGCGTCGGGCCCCAGCACACCTACCCAAGGACAAGCGAGATGACCGACGGACCAGACCTGCCCACGGGTACGCGCCGGATCCCGTACACCGACCCGGGAACGCCCGACCACCGCAGCCCGCTGCGGTTCCTCTGGTGGCTCGTGTCGATGCAGCGCAAACGGGTGCTGCTCGGCGCGACCTGGGGAACCCTGTGGATGTGCGCCCTGATGCTGCCGCCCTACCTGATGTCGCGGACCATCGACGACGGGCTGCGCGGGCGCGACACCGGGTCCCTGGTCGGCTGGGTGGCGGTGGTCCTCGCGGTCGGGGCGGTCATCGCCGTCCTCGGCATCCTGCGGCACCGCACGATGACCTTCATCCGGGTCGACGCCGCCTACCG
Source organism: Kitasatospora sp. NPDC096077 (assembly GCF_040303245.1). Taxonomy (NCBI): domain Bacteria; kingdom Bacillati; phylum Actinomycetota; class Actinomycetes; order Kitasatosporales; family Streptomycetaceae; genus Kitasatospora; species Kitasatospora sp. NPDC096077. Next base: position 5,844 of record NZ_JBEOSV010000007.1, read on the forward strand.
GACCGTCCAGGTCATCACCCGCCACGTCAACCGGCTGGGCACGACGCTGCCGCGCCAGGTGTCGGCCGGCGAGCTGACCCACCTGCAGGCCGGTGACATCGGCCGGATCGCCCAGACCCTGACCATCACCGGGCCCGGTGTCGGTGCCACCATCGCGTACCTCGCCACGGCCGTCCTGCTGGTGCGGATCTCCGTGCTCCTGGCCGCGGTGATCCTGCTGGGGGTCCCGCTGCTGGCCTTCACCGTCGGCCCGCTGCTGGAGAAGCTGCACGGCGCCGAGGGCCGGTACCGCGAGGAGCAGGGCGCGCTGACCGCCCTCGCCGGCGACATGGTGGCCGGGCTCCCGGTGCTGAACGGCATCGGCGGCAAGCCGATGTTCGCCGCGCGCTACCGGCAGCGCTCCCGGGACCTGGTGCCGCTCGGCTACCGGGTGGCCTCGCTGACCAGCTGGGTGCAGGCGTTGGGCGCCTGCCTGCCCGTCGTCTTCCTCGCCGTGGTGATCTGGCTGAGCGCCCGGATGGCGGCGACCGGCGACATCACGGTCGGCGAACTCGTCGCCGTCTACGGATACGTGGCGGCCCTGCTGGTCCCCGTCACGTTCTTCATCGAGGGCGCCGACGACCTCCCGCGCGGACTCGTCTCCGCCCGCCGGGTCATCGACATCCTGGCGCTGCGGCCCGAGTCGTCCCGCGAGCGCACCCGCACCGAACCGCCCGCCGGAGCGGCGGAACTCCACGACCCGGAGTCGGGCCTGGTGCTGCGGCCCAAGCTGGTCACCGCCCTGGTCTGCGCGCGGCCCGACGAGGCCCGCGCCGTGGTGGACCGGCTGGCCGGCTACACCGACTCCTACGCCACCTGGGGCGGCACGGGCGTGTCCGACTGGGAGCCGACCGCGCTGCGCCGGCACGTCCTGGTCTCCGACAACGAGTCCTACGTGTTCGGCGGCACCCTGGCCTCCGTGGTGGACGTCCGGGGCGGGTGCACGACCGCGCAGATCGAGCGCTCGCTGCACGCCGCGGCGGCCGAGGACATCGTCGACCTGCTGCCCGGCGGCCTGGACGCGCCGCTGGAGGACCGCGGCCGCAACGTCTCCGGCGGGCAGCTCCAGCGGCTGCGGCTGGCCCGGGCCCTGCTCGCCGACCCCGAGGTGCTGCTGCTCGTCGAACCCACCTCGGCCCTCGACGCGCTCACCGAGGCCGCCGTCGCCTCCCGGATCGGCGCGTTCCGCGCCGACCGGACCACCCTGGTGGTCAGCACCTCCCCGCTGGTCCTCGGCCGGGCCGACCAGGTCTGCCACCTCGTGGACGGCAAGGTCCGCGCCGTGGGAACCCACGGCGAACTGCTCGCCGCCGAACCCGCCTACGCGGCCCTGGTCTTCCGCGGTGACGCCGAGACCCGTCCCGACACCACCACGGAGCCCCAGGAAGGACCGGCCCGATGAGCCACGACGACGTCCGCCGACTCCCGATCGCCGACAACGCGACCGTCCGCAGGGCCAGTTGGCGCCTGCTCGCCGACGACGGCCGGGCGATGTTCGGGGTCCTCCTGCTCACCTGCCTCGCCGCACTGGCCGGGGTCGCCGGGCCGTGGCTCCTCGGCCGAATCGTCACCCGGGTCGAGAACGGCGAACTGACGGTCGGTCAGGTCGACGGGCTGGCGGCGACGGTGCTCGGCTTCGCCCTCGCCCAACTGCTGCTGACCCGCTACGCCCGCTACTTCTCGCACCGGTTCGGGGAGCGCGCCCTCGCCCGGCTGCGGGAGGAGGTCGTCGACCGGACGCTTGCACTGCCCGGACGGTACGCGGAGCGGGTGGGCACCGGGGACCTGGTGACCCGGTCCTCCCTCGACGTGGGCACGGTGGCCGCCACCCTGCGCAACGCGGCCCCGGACGTCTTCATCGCCGCTGTCCAAGTGCTGTTCATCTTCGTCGCCGCGTTCCTGCTCGACCCGCTGATCGGGCTGTGCGCCCTGGTCAGCCTGCCGATCGTCTGGGCGGTGAGCCGCTGGTACCTGAGCCGGGCCCGGGAGGCCTACCTCGCCGAGGGCGCCGCCGCCGGCGGGGTCACCGAGGCGCTCAACGCGACCGCCCACGGCGCCCGCACCGTCGAGGCGTTCGGGCTCGGCGCCCACCAGGACCGCGTCGTCGACCGGGCGATCGACTCCGCCTACCGGGCCGGCGTGCGCACCCTGTTCCTGCGCACCGTGCTGTTCCCGGTCACCGAGTTCGCCCACTCGCTGCCCATGGCGCTCATCCTGCTGGTCGGCGGCCTCGGCTACCTCGACGGCGCGGTGGGCCTGGGCACCGTGGTGGCCGGCAGCCTGTACATGTGGCAGCTGGTCGACCCGCTCGACCGCGCCCTCAACTGGGTGGAGCAACTCCAGCGCAGCGGGGCCTCGTTCGCCCGGATCAAGGGCGTCGGCCTGGTCTCCGAGGAACCGCCGGTGCTCGACCGCCGGCCGTCCGACGACCGGATCGAGGTCGGCGGCGTCCGGTACGCCTATCCGGGCTCGCACGACGTGCTCAAGGACATCGACCTGGTCGTCCGGCCGGGCGAACGGCTGGCGATCGTCGGCCCGTCCGGCGCCGGGAAGTCCACCCTCGGCAAGCTGCTGGCCGGCGTCGACGCGCCGGACGCGGGATTCATCCGGGTCGGCGGCGTGCCGGTCGCCGACCTGGCGGCATCGGGCGACCTGCGCGACCGGATCGTCCTCATCACCCAGCAGCACCACGTGTTCGTGGGCACCCTGCGGGACAACCTGACCATGGCCGCCCCGGCGGCCGGCGACGACGAGGTCCTCGCCGCCCTCGCCCTGGTCGAGGCCGACTGGGCGCTCGACCTCCCGGACCGGCTGGACGCCGCCCTCGGCGCCGGCGGCGTCGAACTCGACGCCGCCCAGGCCCAGCAACTCACCCTCGCCCGGGTCCACCTGGCCAACCCCCACACGCTGATCCTCGACGAGGCGACCTCCCTGCTGGACCCGACCACGGCGCGGCAGGCCGAACGGGCCATGGCCGCGGTGCGCTCGGACCGGACGGTCGTCTCCATCGCCCACCGGCTGCAGACCGCCCACGACGCGGACCGCGTCGCCGTCATGGAGTCGGGCCGCATCGTCGAACTGGGCACCCACGACGAACTGGTGGCCGCCGGAGGCTCGTACGCGGCGCTGTGGGAGTCGTGGAACGGGGAGGGCTGACATCCCCCGCCCGCGCGGCCGAAGGCCTGGCCGGGTCCGTCCCGTGATCACCATCACGCCGGAGGACCGGCCGAGTTGACGGCCGGTCCTCCGGAGCTCGCGCGTACGGGGTCGATACCTCTACGTTCCGGCGCAGTTGGTGAACGTGGGCCTGGTCCGCGCGCTGTAGATGCTGGCGCCGCCGTTGGTGTCGTACTTGAGCGGCACGGTGATGGTGTCGTCGGCGGTCCACGGGAAGCCCTGGGCGTCGAACGTGAAGGTGCCGGTGGCCTTGGTGGCCAGCTCGGACAACGTGACCCAGCCGTACTGGCGCGGGGGCACGCTCACCGTCAGCTTGCTGCCCAGCTCCTGCTTGAGGTCCACCGTGGTCGCGCCGTTGATCTCACCGGTGATCTCCGCCTCGACCTTGGCGACACCGAAGTCGCCGGTGAGCTTCAGGCTCCCGCCCAGCTTGAAGCCGATGGTGTTGCTCCACCCCGTGGTGGTGCTCAACGAGAACTCCCACGGGATCGTGGTCGAGGTGTCGTTGAACCAGATCGGGGAGACGCACGCCTCCGGCAGCGTGAACGGCGGAGTCTGGCTGGTCGTGGACCAGGCGCAGGTCGCCGTGTCCTTGTTGCACCGGGCGGCCGCGTAGTCCACGGCGACGTTCCACGCCGTCTGGTAGACCTCGGCGGGCAGCGTCCACTGCTGGTACGGCGTGTTGTCGCAGCGGTAGGTGTAGGCCCAGTTGTCGGTGCCGGGCGGTATCTGGACGGTCAGGCAGGTGTTGTCGCCGACCTGGCGGAGCCTGAACGCCTTCTGGGCCGAGCCGGCGACCGGCTGGAAGTACCACTGCTCGGACGCCCGCCCGTCACAGGGCTGCTGCCGCAGCTGGTAGCGGGCGGTGGTCAGGTCCATGCACTTGCCGGTGGTGTTGTTGACGATGGCGAACCCCGAGCCGAAGCTCATGCCCGTGTTGATCCGCCACGTCGTGGCGGAGCCCGGCGCCGGGCTGACGGAGATGGCCGCGTTGTCGTCGTAACTGCCGTCCAGGACGTCCAGTTGCTTGCCGTTGCTGACGTTGGTGAACGACAGCTGGACCAGTGCCGTCAGGTTCGTCTCCGCCGGGGGCGCGGCGGTGGCCGGGGCGGCGCCGACCCCCAGGGCCGCGCCCAGCAGCGCGGCGACGACGGTCGCCACCCGCCACAACGATCTTCTCTTCCCGGCTCCGGTGCTGGTCATGCGGGTGGTCCCTTCCTGATGGGTGTTCCGGTCTCACGACGGGCGGCCGAGGGTTCGGGCGGCCGAGGGTTCGGACGGCGTTCCGCTACCTCCTGAACCTCCTCATCGCCATCCCCAGTCGGAGGGCTGCCGCGCCGCCGACGATCGCCGCGTTGACGCCGCTCGAATCGACGTCCGGGTGGACGACGGTCTTGAACGCCTCCACCTGTGCCTCGGCCTGGTCCCTGCTGGACTTGGACCCCACGTCGTGCTCCGCCACGGTGTCGACCGCCTTGCGTTCCCCCATGCCGTTGATCCGGCAGGCCACGCACTCCGTGAAGGGGCTGGGGCCGTGTATGGGGCAGGCGACGTTGTGGACGAGCAGGAAGTGGGCGCCGACCCGGACGTGGTAGGTGTGGACGCGGCTGACGCTGAGGTTGTAGACGGTCTGGTCGGCGACCTCGCCGCGGTCGTGGACCGTGGTGACCGGTACGGCCTCGGCGCGCGACGGGTCACGGACGAGGTCGCCGGCCCTGAGGCTCCCGGCCTCCACCCAGCCACGGCCCTGGACCCAGAAGGGGTGGCCGGCGGTGGCGGTGATCGTCGCCCGTTCCGGGCCTCCGACCGCGATGTCGACCAGATGCTTGACGCCGTGGCCGACGATGACTCCCGCGACGGGCTCGCCGGCGGTGGTGTCGGTGGCCGGGTCGGTGGCCGCGACCTCGTCGCCCTCGTGGACCTCGCTGATCGGTTTCGTGCTGCCGTCGGCCATCTCCACCAGGGTGTCCGGGGAGAACGAGTTGCACTTCTCGACGGCCTCGGCGGCCCTGCCCAGCGTCGAGGCCTCCTTGGCGGCGTTCTTGGCCACGGTGGTGGCGAGTTTGCCGCCGGGGATCATGCCGAGCGCGTCCATGGCCGCGGCGGCCTTGTTGCCCTGGGCGAGTTGGCCGGCCGCGGCCAGCCCGGAGGACACCGTCCCGATCGGGCCGGGTACGAAGGCCACCACCTCGGCCGCGGTGGTCGCCACGTGGACCACCGACTTCCAGGAGAACGTCCCGGCCAGGTCCAGTCCGTTGACCGGGTCGGCGTTGACGTAGTCGTAGTCGTTGGCCGATCCGCCCGCCACCGGGTCCGTCTGCAGGAACCGGCCCAGCACCGGCAGGTAGACGCGGGCGCCCATCTCGACGGCCTGTTGGCCGGCCAGGTGCTCCACCGGCCGCTCGTGCTGGCCCAGCCACCCGAAGTCCATGCCGCCGGCCGCGGTGGCCGGGATCGGGACGTCGGTGAACGCGCCGGTCGCGGGATCGATGTTCTGCCCGAACGGGTCGTACAGGTGCAGGGCGCCGGTGCGGGCGGCGGTGCCGTCGGCGGTGAACAGCACGTCGCCGTGGAGGTCGGGGTAGGACCAGTTGGTGGTGGCGGCCCTGTCGTAGTTCTTGGTCAGCAGCACCCCGCCGGGCAGCGCCACGATCCGCTGCAGCAGGCCGCCGTGCTCGTCCAGGACCAGGTCGGCGTCGTCGTGCTTGGAGGTGTAGGAGTAGCGGGTGGTCCCGTTCTTCGACGGGTCGGCGGATCCGGTGACGGTTCGACCGGTCAACCGGTCGGCCGGGTCCCGGGTGTAGGCGATGGTGGTGCCGCTCGCGGTGGTGGTGGAGACGTGGCGTTTGGTGGAGTCGTAGCCCAGGGTGTCGTCGCCGACCTTCACGGCGTCACCGCGGGCGTCGTAGCCGAACGCCAGCGCGAGGCCGCCGTTGGTCGCGGTGAGCCGGTCGGCGCCGTCGTAGCAGTAGGTGGTGGTGACCGCGGCGGCGCCGTCGCGGCTGTCGGTGGACGCGGTGCGGTTGGTGTCGAGTCCGGTGCTGCCGGCCGGCCCGCAGCCGCCGGCCGGGTCGAAGCGGTAGGTGAGTTGGTGGTGCGGGACGGTCGCGGCGACGAGCCGGCCCACCGGGTCGTAGGTGTAGGAGTAGCTCGCGGTGGTCCTGCCGTTCTCGGTCACCGCGTCGTCGGTGATGCGGTTGTCCCGGGAGCGGGTGACGGTGTCGACCACGGTGGACGCCACGGTCTTCCACGCCAGCGCCGTGGGCTTGCCGGAGTCGTTGCGGGTCAACGAGTCGAGGCGGGAGCCGTTGCCGTAGGCGACGGAGGCCAGTTCGGCCGCGGTGGTGTAGGCGGGGGTGGCGACGACGGCGCCGTCGACCTTGACCTGGGTCAGCTGGTTGGCGTCGTTCCAGGCGTAGGACACGGTGCTGGTCACGCCGTTGACCGTGGTGGTGTCGGTGGTCAGCCGGCCGACCTGGTCGTAGGTGGAACGCGACGTCACGCCGTTGGCGTCGGTGTAGCCCACCTCCTGGCCGAGCAGGTCGATCACGGTGGTGACCGACCCGTTGGCGTCGGTGGCCTTCGAGGTGAGCGGGTCACCGCCGACCGCGTAGTCGTAGCCGACCGTGCGCGCCGGCTTGTCCCCGAAGGCCGGGAAGACCTTCTTGGTCACCTGTCCGCGGGCGTCGTAGGCGGTACAGCTCCACGGTTCGTCGTTGACGCGCTGGGCGACCGGTCGGCCGGCCTCGTCGTAGACCGTCTCGCTGGTGAGCGCCGGTCCGCTGCCCGGTTTGGCTCCGGTGGCCGTCCTGGTCATGCCGGCCTGGTCGGCGGCCGGGGCGTTCGGGTCGCACGGGTTGGCGCGGGTCTCGGCGTCGCCGTAGTAGGTGACGCTGTCGCGCCGGCCGGGGTCGGTGATGTCGCCGGCCGGCCGCGCCCCCGCCAGCTTGCGCAGGTATCCGGTGCCCGGCCGTTCGTAGCTGGAGCGGGCGGTGAGGTTGAGCCCGCCGGGGTCAGCCGTGGTGGACACGGTGAGCCCGTACACCGGGTCGATCCCCGCCGCCGGGTCCGAGTAGCTGCTCGCACCATGCTTGGACGGCGCCCGTTCCGTGCCGCCGCCGGAGGTGTCGTCGGTGGTGGTGCCCGTCGCCCAGCCGTAGCGGGGCGCGAGGTTGGCCCCGGGCACCGGGGCCGGGCCGCCGGTGCCGCTGCCGGTGCCGGTGCCGGTACCCGGCGGGGTCCAGGTGAAGGCCAACGCACCGGTCGTGCCGGAGCGGTTGTAGTAGTCGACGCGGACCCGGTGCCAGCTGCCGGCCGTGGCGTTGGTGTACCTGCCGGTGACGGCGGTGGCGGGTTTGTCGCCCCAGCTGTCGACGGTCAGCACGTCGTCGACCCAGAGGCGGACGCCGTCGACGGCGGTGAACCCGAGGCCGTAGTCACCGACGGCCGGGAACTGGACCTCGCCGGTGAACCGGCCCGACCAGCCACCGGTGTTCGCCACCGGCGGGCTCGTTCCCCACGACCGCGACAGCGCCCCGTCGGCGGCGCCGACCCCGGTGGCGAACACCGCCGGGACGCCCGCGAGTTCCGGGTTGTCGTAGTAGGCGGCCGACAGCCCGGTCAGGCCCTCGTCGTAGCTGGTGCGGGTGTGCGGCATCGTCGCCGCGCAGGCGGCCGTCGGGGTCTGGCCGGTGAAGCAGGACGCCGGTGCGGGACCGTACTTGTCGACCGGGCGGTCGGCGTGGTCGTAGACCGTGGTGGAGCGTCGGCCGGCGCTGTCGACGGCTGCGGTGGCCTGGTCCTTGGTGTTCCACTCCGCGGCGATGCTCGCCCCGGTGAAGTCGGTGGTGACCAGGGTGCGGCCGGCGTCGTCGTAGGTGACGGTGCGGGAGCGGGTGGAGTCGTACACCCCGGCCAGGGCCACGGTGGCCTGTTTGCGCTCCAGGTAGTACTGGTAGAAGTGCTCGGCCCGCAGCGCGCTCGTGCGGCCGTCCGGGGCCGGTGCCAGCACCTGCACGGCGCGCAGGGCGGGCGGTTCCTGGGGTTGTTCGGTCACCGAGTCGTAGCCGATCACCGTGCAGGCGGCGGCGATGTCACCGGTGTTGGTGCACCCGTTCTCCGTGGACGGGGCCTGGCGGGCCACCCAGTCGTAGGCGAGGCTGCCGCGGAGGGTGGCCAGCGGCCCGATGCTGTCCAGGGCCTTCTGCTTCTCCTCCTCGTTGTCCCCCGCCTGGTCGTAGCGCTGCCTGGCCGAGGCCCGGCCGACGTAGTCGAAGTCCTGCATGACCGCGCCGGGGTTCTCGATCCGGGCCAGGGTGCCCAGTTGGTACCAGAGCCGGGTCTCGCTGCCGTCCCAGTAGCGGATCCGGCAGAGCATCTGCGGCGGGGCCGGGTCGGAGCCCGGCGGACGGGACACCCCGCCGTAACAGCCGTCGCTGCCGTCGGTGTTGTAGAACAGCCGGTGCGAGCGGCCGGAGACCGGGTCCTTGATCTCCGTCAGCCGCGGCGGCGTCCCGCTGTAGACGTACTGCAGGGCGGCCGGCTTCTTGCCGTCCAGGACGGACTCCACCGCCGCCAGCGTGCCGTCGGGGTTGAACAGCGACACGGTGTCGCCCTCGGTGAGGGTGATCCGGCCGGAGGTGTCGAAGGCGAGCACCCCGTCCTCGCCCACCGGCGGCGTGTAGCCGCCGGTGGAGGCCTTGGCCCAGGTGTGCTTGGCACCGGATCCGTCGGTGAGCACCACCGAGCCGTCCAGCATCTCGGCCCGGCTGTAGCCGCTGGACTGCGCCGACAGCGTCCAACCCGCCGGCAGGGCCTGCGAGTCCGCGGACATCAGCCATTCCGTCGGCACGATCCTCGGGTCCAGGTTGTGGCTGCGCTGGCCGTCGGCGCCGATGCTGCTCTTGGCCCACAGCACCATGCGCGGGCGCTGGTCGGAGTGGTGGTACAGCTCGACGCGGATCGGCATCAGCTGCCCGGCCTTCAGCGCGACCTCCTGGGCGCGGTGCGGGCCGGGCAGCAGGAAGTCGTCGCCGGGCTCGGCGGGGCCGGGGTTGTCGTAGACCAGGGTGTCGCCCAGCCAGATCCGGGCGCCGTCGGTGTGCGCGCCGGCGAACCGGAAGTCCCCGGTGACCGGGGCCTTGAACTGGCCCTCCCAGCGCACCACGAACCAGTTCTTGTCCAGGGCGGGCGGCATCGGGTTGTCACGCCACGGCAGGTTGTCCGGGTTGCCGGTGAACGGGATGCCCCAGTCCAGGTTGACCTGGGACTCGCCGCGCACCATCACCGGGGTCGCATCCGGGGTGCCGGCGTGCCGGGAGTCGTTGAAGTAGGAGGCGCGGACGCCGTGCGGGGCGCCCTCCCGGGAGTTGTAGGCGAGGTTCACCCCCGCCGGTCCGCCGACGGTCTGGAACGCCGGCCCGGGGGCCTCGACGTGCGCGTTGCCGTTGAACAGGTTGACCGTCACCGGGCCCAGGTGGTCGGTCGGGGCGGGCCCCGGGTCGCCGACCCGCTGGTTGACGGTGAAGTGCCCGACCCACTGCGGCGGCGTCGCGGCCGGGTCGCCGGACATCGCGGTGGCCGCCGTCCAGGTGTACCGGCCGCCGTCGTGCAGCACGTGCTTGGGGACGGTCCACTGCGGCTGGTCGAGGCACCCGGAGTCCACCACGCTGCCCGAACGGCCGTCGAACCCGGTGGAGATCTTGAAGCAGTACAGGACGCCGTCACCGGCCGCGGCCACCTGCAGCGCCGGCGTCTCCGTCCCCACCACGGCACCGTCGACCGGGGAGACCAGGGCGGTCTGCGGCGCCGCCGGGGCCGCGGCGCGCGCGGCGGCGTTCGCGGATCCGTGCGCGCCGGGCCGGGGCTGCCCGTCGGCCGCCAGCGGCGCGAAGTCGGCCTTCGGCTGCGGAAGTTCGGCCTGCGGCGGCGGCTCGGCCACGGACCGGACCGACGACACCGACGGGACCGACGGGGCTGACGGGACCGACAGGATCGGCAGGTCCCGCGGCACCGTCCGGGCCGCCGTGGCCGCGGCCGCCTGTTCCGGGGGCAGGCCCGCCGCCTGGACCAGCGAGGCCAACAGCACCGTCGCCACCGCGAACACGACCCACCGCCACCACGCACGCGCGCTCGACCGCGCTCCCGACCGCGCTCCCCCGACACCTCTGGCCAAGGCCCCTCCAACGCCGTCGACGTCCACCGCACCCGCGACATGGCAGGGCGCGGTTCCGCCGTCTCCCCGTCCCGGCCGAAAGGCCCGGGCGACGACCGAATCGTCCACGACCGGTGGGCCCCGGGGAACAGGTGCCGTACGGCTTGGCCGGAATCACCGACCCGCCCGGGCCGCCCGCCGGGCCGCCCGCCGCGCGGTCCGGCCGTCACCGCCACCTCGTTCTGTCAGGGGCATGTCGACAAGCGGATTCCCGGACACCTCCGGGCGGAGCCGCCGAACCGTCCGGCGCCCGCGCCGGAAATGGCCGGAACCGTACGGCCGGGATCGCGGCCGACGGCACGGCGCCGGGCCCGGCAGCCGCGATCAGCCCGTCGCACCCGTCGCACCCGTCCCGCCCGTCGCCGCCCGGGCCCGGAGGGCGTCGACGGCGAGGCGGCCGGCGGTGCCGATGGCGGCGTCGGCGGCGGGCAGGGTGATGGTGGTGGCGGCGGCACGGGTGAAGACGGCCAGGGCGTAGCGGCCGCCGTCGGGGTACTCGACGACGCCGACCTCGTGCCGCAGCGTGGGCAGGGTGCCGGTCTTGCCGTGGACGCGGACGTCGTCGAAGGGGAAGCCGGAGGCCAGCCGGTGCGGCCAGACCTGGAGGCCGAGCAGGCGGCGCAGCGCGGCGCCGTACTCGCCGGGGCAGGCGTCGCCGTGCCAGAGGGCGGCCAGCAGGGTGGTCATGTCGCGGGGGGTGCTGTGGTTGGTGAAGGCGGGGTCCAGGACCCGGAGCCGGGCGACGACGGCGGGGTCGACCGGGGAGTCCGGGCCGGTGTCCTCGGCGAGGGCGGCGATGAGGTCGCGGAGCGTGTGGACGGCGACGGTGCGGCTCAGGCCGAGGTCGGCCATGGTGCGGTTGACGGTGTCGAGGCCGAGCTCGTCCCACAGGACGTCGGCGGCGGTGTTGTCGCTGACGGCCGCGGTGAGGTAGGCGAGGTCGCGCAGGGAGAGCCGGGCGGCGTCGAGCATGGCGGCCAGGCCGGCCCCGCCGGGGGTGCGGCCGGCGGCGGGGACGTCGACCTGCCGGGTCAGGTCGATCCGTCCGGCGGCGGCCTCCCGGAACAGCGTCACCAGCAGGCAGAGCTTGTGGACGCTGGCGGTGCTGACGGCGGTGTCGGCGTCGAGGCCGAGCTCGGCGCCGGAGTCCAGGTCCCGCGCGTGCAGCCGTCCGGTGACGCCCGCGTCGGCGAAGGCGGCGGCGATCCGGGTGCGCGCGGCGCGGTCGGGCGCGGGTCGGCGGGGAGCGGGCCGGCTGTGCGGTGGGCGGTCGCTGGTCAAAGCGGGAACTCCATTGCGGGCCGGGGGTAGAGCGGGCGGTGGGGCGGCTGGGGCAGCAGGCCGCCGGGGCCGGTCAGCGCCTCGTGGGCGGCCTGGGCGAACAGCCGGACGGCGGGCCCGCCCCGACCGGACGGCCAGGCCGTGGAGGTGCGCCAGGCCAGCGGGGTGCCGGTGAGCGGACGCCAGACTGTACCCGGTGGTGGTGCGGTGCGCGGCACCAGGGCGACGGCACTGCCGGTGAGCACCAGCGCGCCCGCGACGTCCGGTCCCGGCGGGTCGACGACGGCCTCGGGGGTGCAGCCGTGCCTGGTCAGCGTGGTGAGCACCTCGTCGTACAGCGCCGGGGCGGTGGCGCGCGGGAAGAGGACCAGGCGCAGGCCGGTCAGTTCGGCCACCGCGAGCTCCGAGCGGTCGGCGTACGGGCTGCGCGCGGCGAGCAGGACGCCGAGCGGCTGGTGCAGGACGGGGCCGAAGGCCAGTCCGTCGGCCGGGCAGGGGTGGCGGACGACGGCGACGTCGACGGTCTGCTGGGCGAGTTCGCGCACCACGGCCGCGACGGGCAGCTCCCGCAGTTCGAGCCGGGTGCCCGGGGAGGCGGCCTCGAAGCCGGTGAGCAGCGCGGCGAGGGTGGCCGGCCCGAGTTCGGGCGGGACGGCCGCGCGCAGCGTGCCGGCCCGTCCGCTGCGCAGGTCGGCGGCGGTGGCGAGCAGGCGGGCGGCGCTGTCCAGGGTCTCCTCGGCCTCGGCCAGCAGCAGCCGGCCCGCCGGGGTGAGGTCGACGCCGCGCGGGCCGCGGTCGAACAGGGTCACGCCGAGTTCGCGTTCGAGGCGCTGGATCCGCTGGGAGAGCGAGGGCTGGGCGATCCGCAGGCGCTCGGCGGCGCGGCCGAAGTGCCGTTCCTCGGCGACGGCGCGGAAGTGGCGGAGGTGCCCCAGCAGGTCCATGGGCAGCCATCATAGGCGTTTCATTATCGCTCCCTTCACGATTCGAGTCTTGGACTGGGGAGCCGACGGCCTGATTGGCTGAGCGCGACGACGACGGCCGTGACCGTGACCGTTACGGCACGAACCACCTGGGAGACCACCATGACGCCCGACCTCCACCGCCCCCGCCACTTCCACCGCCTCCGCACCCGCACCGCGCTGCCCGCCGTGGCCCTGCTCCTGGCCGCATTGGCCGGCGCGTGCGGCTCGGCGGACGGCGCCCCGTCGGCGCGGGCCACCGGCACGACGGCCTCGGCCGCACCCGCGACCGGCTCGGCGAACGCTTCGGCGAACGCTTCGGCGGACGCCTCCTTCGCCGCACTGGAGCAGCAGTTCGGCGCCCGCCTCGGCGTGTACGCGGTGGACACCGGCAGCGGCCGGGAGATCACCCACCGGGCCGACGAGCGGTTCGCGTTCGCGTCCACGATCAAGTCGCTCGCCGTCGGGGACCTGCTGCGCAAGGCCTCCGACGCGGACCTGGACAAGGTCGTCCCCTACCGGCAGGAGGACGTGCTGGAGTGGGCGCCGATCACCAAGCAGCACGTGGCCACCGGCATGAAGCTGCGCGACCTGGCCGCCGCCGCCCTCCAGTACAGCGACAACACCGCGGCCAACCTCGTCATGGCCGAGCTCGGCGGACCGGCGGCCGTCCAGCAGTCCCTGCGCGACCTGGGCGACTCGACCACCAACGTCGACCGCACCGAGCCCACCCTCAACGAGGCGACCCCGGGCGACACCCGTGACACCAGCACCCCGCACACCATGGCCACCGACCTGCGCCGCTACGTCCTCGGCGACGCCCTCCCGCAGGACCGGCGCGGCCTGCTGACGGACTGGCTGGTCGGCAACACGACCGGCGGCCCGTACATCCGCGCGGGAGTGCCCGCCGACTGGAAGATCGGCGACAAGACCGGCAACGCGGCCTACGGCACCCGCAACGACGTCGCCGTGGCGTGGCCGGCGGGCGGGCGCAGCCCGATCGTGATCGTCGTCCTGTCCGACCGCGGCAAGGCGGGCGCCACCTCCGACGACGCCCTGATCGCCCAGGCCACGAAGACCGTCGTCAGCGCCCTCGGCTGACCCGTACCGAGTGCCCCCGGCCTCCCCCGCACCTTCCCGACCGCCCCGAGGAGCTTCGACCGCCATGATCCGCCCCACCCGCCGGGCCGCCACGGACGCCGACTTCACCCGGCGCCGCCTCGCCCAGCTCGCCGTCCTCGGCCTCGCCGCCGGTGCCGCGCCGGCCGCCCTGCCGGGCTCGGCCTCGGCGGCCGCCCCCTCGCCGGCGACACCCGCCGCCTCCCGCACCCACTACGACCGGGCCCGCCGCCTCGCCGGGGACGACCCCGTCCTGCGGGCCCTGGTGACGGCGCTGACCCCGGGCTCCACCCTTCCCCCACTGCCCGCGCCCGCCCCCGTCAAGCTGTTCGACAACCTCGTGCTGCTCAGCGCGGGCTGGGTCTCGGCGATGGCGGTGCTCACCGACGACGGCATCGTGCTGATCGACGCGCTCACCTCACCCGCCGACGCCGAGGACGTCATCGTCCCCGGACTGCGGGCGGTCGGCGCCGACCCGGCGGCGATCCGGCACGTCGTCGTGACCCACGGCCACCCGGACCACTTCGGCGGGGCGCAGACCCTCGCCGAGCGCTACGGCGCCCGCGTGCACCTGTCCGCGGCCGACTGGGACCTCCTCGCCCGCACCCGCCCCGCCCACGCCCCCGTCCGCGACCTCGACATCGCGGACGGCGCCCACCTCACCCTCGGCGGCACCACGATCGAGCTGCACCACACCCCGGGACACACCCCCGGCACCGTCTCCCCGATCATCCCGGTCCGGGCCGGCCACCGACACCACAGCGCGATGCTGTGGGGCGGCCTCAACCCGCCCTCGACGGTGCCGGAACTGCGCACCTTCCTCGCCTCCGTCCAGTCCTTCCGGGCCGTCATGCGCCGGACGAACGTGGAGGTCGAACTCTCCAACCACCCCAACGACCACAGCCTCGAACGAGCCGAGCAACTGCGCCACCAACCGCCCGGCACCGCGAACCCCTTCCTCCTCGGCGGCCCCCGCACCCAGCGGTACATGGCGGTCATGGACGCGATGCTGCGCGGCCGCATCGCCGACGCCGAAGCGGCCGAGGCAACCGAATCGGCCCCCGGGACCCCGACCCCGGGGCTAGGCTGAACGGCCTGGTCCGGCACCGCGGTTGGCGTCGGGCAGCACGGGGGCGGGACTGACCGGGACTGACCGGGGCTGATCGGGGCGGGACGGGTGGCAGGGGAACACGACGAGCTCGGCGCGGCCTCCAGAGGCGTCAGCAACCGGATCGAGGGCTCGACGCTCCACGGCCCCGCCCTGCAAGCCGGCACGATGTACGTCTCCTTCGGCGGCGACTCCTCCGGCGGCGACGCGGCGTCGGCCCCTCCCCCGCTGGCCCCACCACCGGCGCCCGCCCCCGGCTTCGTCGGCCGGGACCGGGAGCTGCGTGACCTGCTCGACGCCCTGACGCCCCGTGCTGAGCAGCCCGACACCGACGATCCGACCACGACCACGTCCACGACCACCGACACGGCCACGGCCACGGCCGCCGTGCTCGTGCTCGGCATGGGCGGAGTCGGCAAGACCACGCTGGCGCTGACCGCCGCGCGCAAGGCGCTGGCGAGCGGTCTGGCCGACGGGGTCCTCTTCCTCGACCTCGCCGGCTACGACGACACCGCGGTGTCGGCCGCCGAAGTCCTCGACGCCCTCCTGCGCGACCTCGGGGTCAGCCCCGACCGGATCCCCGCGGACGAGCAGGCCCGCGCCGCCCTCTACCGGGCGCGGCTCGCCGACCGGGCCCGGCGCGGCGAACGGCTGCTGGTCATCGCCGACAACGCCGCGGACGCCCGCCAGGTCCGTCCGCTGCACCCGCCCGCCGACGGCCCGCACCGGCTGCTGGTGACCTCCCGCGACCACCTCCCGATCGACGCTCGCGTCGTGGACCTCGACGTACTCCCGGACGGACCGGCCGTGGCCCTGCTGGAAGCGGCGCTCGCCGTCGAGCTGCCGCAGGACCGCAGGATCACCGACGATCCGGCCGGCACCGGGCGGGTCGCCGCGCTGTGCGGGTACCTGCCGCTCGCCCTGCGGATCGCCGCCGCCCAGTTCGTCGCGGACCGGAGCCTGCAGCCGGCCCAGCTCGCCGACGAACTGACCGACCTCCGCGAGCGCCTGGACGTGCTGGAGGACGGCCAACGCGCCGTACGGAGCGTCCTGGACAGCTCGTACCGGCGGCTCGCGCCCGCGCACCGGGAGCTGTTCCTGCTCCTGTCGGTGAACCCCGGCCCGGACCTCTCGGCCGAGGCCGCGACGGTGCTGGCCGAGCGGACCGCTCCCCCTCGGGTCCGGCGGGGGCTGGCCACGCTTGCCCGGGCCAGCCTGGTGCGGGCGGATCCGGAGACCGGACGGTGGCGGATGCACGACCTGGTGCGCGCCTACGCCGCCGAGCAGTCCGGCCTCACCGCCGAGCAGCGGGAGGCGGCGCTCGACCGCTTGCTGGACCACTACACCGCCGGGGCGCAGGACGCGAACGTCCAGCTGAGCCCCGAGGCGCCGGGCGACCCGACCCGCTTCCGCGACCGCAGGCGGGCGCTGTCCTGGCTCGACGCCGAACACGCCAATCTCATCGCCGCGGTCCAGTCTGCCCGCTCCGCCCGCCGCAGTCGGGTGGGCGTCGAACTCCCGGCCCATCTGAAGAGATACCTGACGCTCCGTAACCGAACAGAAGAACTGACGACGGTCATGGGCGTGGCCCTCGACGCGGCGCTCTCCTGCGGCGACCGCATCGGCGAGGCCCGGGCGTGGAACGACCTCGGCAACGCGCTGAGCAAGCTGGACCCTGCCGGGGCTGCCGACGCCTACCGCACCTCCATCGCCCGCTACCAGGAGCTGGGGATCCGGCACGGAGCCGCCGTCGCCCGGCACAACCTCACCACGCTTCCGTCCCGGGTCGGCCGGCTGGAGGACGCCGAGCGGTTCGAGGAGACCGCCGCCACCCATCGCTCGCTCCGGACGACCTTCCTCGCGCTCGGCGACCGTCCGGGAGTGGCCTCGTGCGACCTCACCGTGGGCCTGTGCCTGTACCGGCTGGGCCGCCACGAGGAGGCCTTGGAGAGCACCCGCCTCGCCCTGACCGGCTTCCAGGAGTCGGGGGACCGCGCCGGCGAGGCGGACACCTGGGGCAACCTCGGCATCGTTCTCAACGGATCGGGGCGGGCCACCGAGGCAGTGGCGGCATTCCGTACGGCCGTGGACATGTACCGGGACCTCGACGACCGGCACTCGACGGCCACCGCTCACATCAATCTCGCCGCCGGTCTGCTGGCCGTCGGGGAACCCGCCGACGCCGTCGAAGCCGGCAGGCGGGCGGTCGACCTGTTCCGTGCGTTGAACATGACCCACGAGGAGGGTGCGGCGCTCGAACAACTGGCGAGGTGCCTGCGGTCGGCCGGAGGCCCGGACGCCGAACGCCGGTCGGTGTGCGAGGCCGCAGCGGCGGTGTACCGGAGGTTCGGTGACGAGGCCGCGGCCGAACGCGTCCTCGGTCTCCTGCCGTAGGCGGGCGTGGGCCGTATAACGCCTTGACAACTTCTTGACCACGCTCGATGAACAGCGAACGGGCGGCGGGCGGGCGACACGCCGGATATCCATGACCGGCTCACCCGGATTTGCCGGACCGTCGACAACAGCCGCCTTCGCGCGCCCCATTACGTCCGACGTCAATCAACAGCCGCCGCTGCCACGCTTCCTCTCCCCCCTCCCCGGACCGAATGTCATCCCGATGTCATCCCGCGGCTTTCGGGAAAGTCAGCCCATGAGTCCGTCATTGCACGCCGACACACGCGGGTCGTGTCGGACTCCGAGTCGATCATCTGGAATGCTGTTCCAGTCCGCCGCCCACGGTTTCGAGCGGCGGACGTCCGCAGTACCGGGCGAACACCTCCCCGGGAAGCCCACGGAGAGAACGGAACATCATGAAGCCATCTGTGCTTGTCGTGTCCACCGACCCCCAGGGGTCCGCGGTCGTCTGGGCCGAGCGGGTGGGCGACAACCTGCCCTTCGATTTCATGGCGGCGCACGACCACGCCGAGCAGCTGGTCAACCTCAAGAAGACCGGCGCGAAGATCCACGTGATCGCCAACCAGAAGGGCGGCGTCGGCAAGACCACCACCACGGTCAACCTGGCGGCGTGCACGTTCGACGTCCTCGGTTCGAAGGACGAGTACGAGCACATCTTCATCGACACGCCGGGCACCCTGGCCGATGAGGAGATCCTGCGGCGGGCGCTGGAGATCGCGGACGACGTCCTCGTCCCGATGATCACCGAGCCGCTGTGCTTCGACCCCACGGCCCGGACCATCCAGAAGGTCATCGAGCCGATGGACATCCCCTACCGGGTGGTCGTCAACAACTGGGACCCGCGCGACGGTCGTGCCGACCTGGAGGACACCGAGGCGTACATCGCCGCCCGGGGCTGGCCGCGTGCCAAGACCGTGCTGCGCCGGTACAAGATCCACTCCCGGGCGGTGGCCGAGGGAACGGTCGTCACCCAGTACAAGGAGAGCGGCACCGCCTACCGGGCCCGCGAGGACTTCTTCCGACTGTCCCTCGAACTCGGTTACGGGGGTCGCTGATGGCAGGCCGTCGCGTCTCCTTCGCGTCGATGGCCGCCGACGCGGTCGTCGACGCCCCGGGCGTGGAGACCACCAACGACGCCCCGGCGCGTTGGATCCCCACCGCCAGCTGCCTGCCCAACCCGCGCAACCCGCGTGACGAGCTGGGCGACCTCTCCGACCTGGCGAGCATCAAGGACCGCCAGCTGCAGAGCTGCCTCGCCGTCACCCCGGCCGCCTACCTCCGGCTGTGGCCGGAGGACCGGCAGCTCCTGGGCGCGGGCCCGGACGACGTGGTCGTCATCAACGGCAACCGGCGCCGGGCCGCCGCCGCGCTCTACGGGCGCGAGCAGCTGCTGGTCGTCGTCGACGACTCGGTGGCGGAGTCCAAGGCGACCCTGCTGCGGGCCGCGCTCGACGAGAACATGGCGCGCAAGGACTTCGACCCGATCGAGGAGGCCAACGCGGTCCTGCTCATCGTGTCGCAGTACCCCACCGCCAAGGAGGCCGCCGAGGCCGAGGGCTGGTCGCAGAGCTGGATCTCGCACCGCAAGAACCTGCTGAAGCTCCACCCCGAGCTGCAGCGCCAGGTGCGGGCCAAGGCGCGCGGCGAGGAGGGCATCTCCATCAACGTCGCCCGCCGGCTGGGGTCGGTAAAGGGCATCGAGGCGATGTCCCTGGACGGGCAGGCGGCGGAGCTGGAGCAGCTGCTCCAGGCCGACGCCGACGCCGTCGTGGCCCGGCGCGCGGCGAAGCAGGAGGCCAAGGCGGCGGCCAAGGCCCCCGCTCCGGCCCCCGCCGCCACGCCCGCTCCGGCTCCGGCTCCGGCTGCCGCTCCCGCTGCCGCTGCCGCCGCCGTGCAGGCTCCGCGGCCCACCGCGTCCGCCACCACCCGCCCGGCCGCCGACGCGGCGACGCCGGCCCCCGCCGCACCCCGGCCGGAGCCCGCGCCCCGCAGCCCGCAGCCCAAGGCCGAACCGGCACCGGCACCGAGCGCCGACGAATTTTCCGCGGAAAATTCCGAGCCGCTCCCGATGCCGGAACAGCGGGCCGTCACCCCGACGGACGAGCAGCCGCCGACGGCCACCCCCGACGCCGACCTCGGCAAGGTCGACTGGCACGACGTCGAGGAACTGGCGGACGCCATCTGCCGCACCCTCTCGGCCGACGAGGCCTACCGCCTCGCCGACGCGCTGGCCAACCGTCTGCTGACGACCAGCAGCTGACACACCCCCGGTGGCCCTGCCGCACCTGACCGGTGCGGCAGGGCCACCGGCTTCTCCACGCCCGCTCCTCCAGGTCCAGGCGGCGTGTACGCTCCAGCCCTCTGAGCCCATCGGCCACGAACGGGATCTGGCCGAGCGTCTTGCCCCTCAGCTCACGGGCCAGTCGGGGGTAGTCGGCGGTGCGGTCGTCCAGGTGGTCGTAGCGGTCGGGCAGGGCGCCCTCGGGGTGGGGGAAGATCCTGTTCCCGTCCACGTCGACGACGGTGTTCAGCTCCGGGTCGCCGTTGGCGGCGACGAAGTCCTGGGCGTTGCAGGGGCTCTCCGCGCGTCCGTAGAGGCCGCGTTGCATGCCGCCGTCGGCCGTCGGCGGCATGTTCGTCAGCCCCGGGCAGATCGCGCCGGCCGCGCGCAGCCGCTCGATGGTGAACACGTCGCGCCGGGCCACCAGTTCGGCGAACGCCGGCGACCCGGCCGCGGCGGTGAGCCCGCGCACCAGGTAGCTGTCCTTGGCGGCGTCCGGGATGCCGGACCGGTTGCCGGTGGCGGACCTCCAGGAGCCGAGCGAGGCGTCGTCGCCGTCTCACTGCGCGGGCCGCTCCGACGGTTCGGGGCTGTCCCGGGGCCAGATGCTGCGGTCCTCGACGTGGTGGTAGACGGGCAGTTCGGCGGCGAGGACGTCGAAGTGCGGCAGTGGGGCCCACAGGGCGCGGTCGCCGACGACGTAGAGGCGGCGCTTGGCACGGCTGGCCGCGACGTTGAGCAGGTGCGGGGTGCGGGCGGCCCATTCGCGGGCGCCGCGGCGGCCCGCGCCGAGCAGCAGGACGACGACGTCGGCCTCCTTGCCCTGGGCCTTGTGGACGGTCGCGCAGCGCTCCTCCAGGACGTCGAAGGTCCAGCCGGGGAGGGTGCGGCAGGTTTCGCGGGCCTCGCGGACGAGGGCGCGGAACGGCGCGATGATGCGCACGCTCTCGGGGGTGACGCCGTGCCGGTGGAGGCTGCGCAGGACGAACTCGAGGGCACCGCGGTCGCGTTCGCCCCAGGGGTCGTCGCCGTTGCGGGTGGGGTCGGGGGTGTCGAGCCAGCGGCTGGGCAGCAGGCCGTCGCGGTCGACGTCCGGGAAGGGTTGGGGGTGGGTGCCGTGGACCATGAGGCCGTCGTAGGCGATCTCGTTGCTGACGGTGAACATGGGGTCCTCGCAGCGGCGGTGGACGCGCAGGGGTGAGCCGACCCAGACCTCCTCGTCGTCACTGCCGGTGGGGTCGGGCAGGTACGTGCCGTAGCGGTTGAGGCGGTCGGCGACGGCCTGGGCGGAGGTGGCGGAGGGGAGCCACTCCTCGTCGACGCCGTGGGCGAGCAGGAGGCGGCGCTGCAGGGCGGTGGGCATGGTGACGACGGGTTCCAGCTGGAGGGGGTCGCCGACGAGGACGGCGCGGCGGGCACGCCAGAGCGCGCCGACGGCGGCCTGCGGGGTGGCCTGGCCGGCTTCGTCCACGAGGATCCAGCCGATGCTGCCCCGGCCGAGGCGGGCGAACATGCTGCCGATGGAGGAGAAGGTGGTGGAGACGACCGGGACGAGGAGGAAGAGGGTCTGCCAGGCCTGGGCGACCTGTTCGTCGGGGACGGGGCCGCTGGTGCCGGCCATGAGGTCCATCAGGACCTGGAGGGTGCCGCGGATCCGCAGCGCGTTGTTGGCGACGAAGGCGCGGTGCAGGTCGAGGGCGCGCAGGAACAGGTCGCTGCGGGCGGTGCACCAGGCCTCGTCGGACCACGGGGATCCCAACTCCTGCTTGTGGTCGTCGAGTTGGGCCCAGTCGAGGGGCAGGCCGGGGAGGGCGGTGGCGGCCTGACGGAGCTCGCGGTGGGCGGCGTCGAGGCCGGCGGTGGCGGTGGCCAGGTCGCGTCGGGCGGCGACGGCCTCGCGCCGGGCCTGCTGGACGGCCTCGTGGGCGGCGGACTCGGCGGAGCGGGCGGCGTCCTCGTGGGTGTGGGCGCGGGTGAGGGCAGCGCCGGCCCGGGCGAGCTCGGCGGTGGAGTCGGTGTGCCGGTGGGCGGCGAGTTCCTCGGCGTGGGCGCGGCGGGCGATGTGGTCGAAGGCGTCCTCCAGGGCGGTGCGCTGCTGGACGAGCAGGTCGAGGATCTCCGCCTGGGTGCGTTCCTGCTGCTGTTCGGCGGCCTGGCGTTCGGCGGTGCTCTGGAGCAGTCGGCGAAGGCCCGCGCGCAGGCCGGGTTCGGTGGTCGGGGGCGCTTCGTGCCGGGCGGTCAGGGCGTCCACGTACTGGCGGTGGTGGTGGGCGCGTTCGCGGGCGGCCGCCAGGTCGGCGCGGGCGCCCGCGAGGGCTTCGTGGGCCGCCGGTACCCGCCGGGCGGCGACCTGCTGGGCGGCTTCGGCGGTCACGGCGGCGGATCCGGCGGCGACGGCGGCCGTGGTGGCCTCGGTGTGCCGGGCCTCGGCGGCCACGAGGCGTCGCTCGGCCTGGGCGACGGCGGTGTGCAGGGCGTCGACGTGCCGCCGGTCGCGGCCGGACTCGGTGTCGGCCAGGACGACGGCGAGGCGGGCGCGTTCGGTGCGCAGGCGTTCGACTTCGGTCCGGGCGGCCTTGAAGGCGTGGACGGCGTCGTGCCACGAGGGGACGGGCCGGGCGGGGCCGGCGCTGACCTGGACCTCTTCGGGCGGGGCGGTGCGGGCGGCCTGCGGAGCTCGCGGCGGTTGTGCGACCCGGGGCGACTGCGAGCCACGAGGCGGTTTCGGGGCGCGGGGCGGTGTCGGGGCGCGGGGCGGGATCCAGTCGCCCAGGATCTCGTTCATGCCGCGCAGCGGCGGGAGCCCGGCGGCGGTGCGCGCGTCGGCCTCCTTCTCCGGCAGGCTGCCCCACCAGAAGCGCTGGCCGAACTTCGTCCGGTTGGCCTTGTTGCCGAGTACGGCGGCGACCAGGCCCCAGGCGGGCGTGCTGTCGAGGAGGGCGGAGGCGAGGTCGGAGAAGTGGTCGGGGCCGCCGTGCCAGTGCTCGTCGAGCGCGGCAGCGCCGGGCAGTTCGGCGGTGACGTTCTCCACGGCGCCGTTGTTGGAGGAGGTGACCACGATCTCGTAGCCGGTGAGCCGGGGATCGAGGGCGGCGACGTAGCGCTTGTGGCGTCCCTGGCGGTCCCTGCCCTGCCAGGCGCGACCCACGAAGGCGTCCTCGGGCCGCTGGTAGGAGGCCATCACCGCGGCCCGCTCGACCACGAGGGCGGCGACCAGGTCGCGCAGCATGGTGGTCTTGCCGGTGCCGGGCGGGCCGTTGACGGAGAACAGGCCGCCGTCGGTGCCCTCGCGGTCGGCCAGCATCCGGTTGACGGCGAACTGCTGGCTGAGCGCCAGCGGGTACCGTGCCTTGGCGGGCCACCGGCCGGCGGGCACCAGGGCGGGGGCCACGCCGTCGAGGACGGTACGGCGGTCCTCGCGCAGGTCGGTGCGGGCGTGGACGGCGATTCCGCTCCGCGGGGTCAGATAGGCGTCCAGGGCCGGGCCGAGGCCGGCGCCGCCCTCGGTGAGGGAGTCGCGGACCCGGGCGAGGTCGGGCGGCAGCAGGCTGTTGAGGAACGGCTGGGTGGCGGCGGGCTTGGCCCCGGGGGCGCGCGGGACGCGGACGAGGTGGCTGCGGACGCGGATCACGCGGGGGTCGAGGCGGTGCTGGACGCCACAGAGGTCGGCGATCTGGGCGGTCAGCGCGACGAGGTCGGCGAGCGCGACCGGGCGGATGCCGGGGGCTTCGGCGGACGGCGGTGCGCCGCCCGTGGCAGCGGTGGACTCGGCCGGCCCGACCGGATCGGCGGCCTCGGCGGGCGTGTGGCCCTCGGGGGACGCATGGCCCTCGGTGGGCGTGCTGCCGCCCGTGGCGCCGTCCGATGCCGGGCGGCGGGCCGCCACCCAGTCCGCGACCCGCCGTACCAGCGGCTCCGTCGCTCCCTGGACGGCCGCGCCCGCGACCTCGCCGAACAGCGCGCCGACCGCCGCCACCGCGGCGCCGCCCAGGACCTCGGCGAGCACCTGCTGCCAGCCCCGGCCCGCCGCCTCCGCGGGTCCGGGCGCCGGACCCGCGGACCGGAACACGGGCAGGCCGTACGGGCCCGGTGCGGGACGGCTCCCGGCGGTGTACACGATCGGCGCGGCGGCCAGTTGTCCCACCGCCACCTCGAAGGCCTCGCCCAGTTCCTCGAAGCCGTCCAGCCAGCCCGGCGCCGACGGCCCCGGATCGAACAGACGTCCCGTCGCCCAGGCGCACGCCGACACCACCGACGTCCCCTCCACCGGACGCCCGTGCTCGTCCAGGACCAGCGCGAACACCGCGCTCCGCCCCGACAGCTCCAGTTCCTCCTGCGGCACCCCGGGATCCGGCTCGGTGCCCTCGGGCAGCACCGCGATCATCGCCCGGCGCAGTAGCTCCAGGTCGAACACACCGCCGTACACCTCGTGCCGCCACACCATCCCGCGCGGCGCCAGGCGGGCCGCGGTCTCCGGGTGCGCCGCGTCCCACGGCAGCAGCGGCGCGGCCTGGCCCGCGGTCGGCGTGATGTCCACGACCGGCGTGTCGGAGGCACGCGGCCTACCCGCACGGCGCCTGCGGGGAACCTCCGGGATCGTCGGCGGACTGAACAACTCGATGGCCCGCCAGCACTCCAGCAGGTCCCCCACCCGCCCGTCCCGCCCCTGTCCGCCCCGCATCCCACGCCCCCGTGTCGAACCCGCGGCCCGCGGCCGCTGCGTGTACCGATCAGCTGGCCGCCGAATCTACCGGACGGCGGGCGGGCCTCGGTCGACACCCCGTGGGCCCCGGCGTGACGACGGCCGGTGTTGCCGATCGGTGTCTCCGGCCCGGAAACAGGGGCGCAACGGTGGCCGGGCGTCCCATGCTGTGACGCACCGTCGGTTCGGTTCGGCTGGCGGGCAGGTCGTGGCCGGGCGAGGACCGCCACGGATCGAGGAGGTTCACGGTGCAGCGTGCGCTGCTGTCGACCAGGGCGGCTCTCGTGCTGCTGATCGGCGTGCTCACGGGGATCGGTGCGGGTGTCCTGGCTGCCGCGGGGGGCGTGCACCCGGCCCAGTGCGTCCTGTACGGGGTCGGCGCCTTCGGCGTCGGCGTTCCGTTCGTCAACCGGCTCGTCGGCGGCTCCGAACAGGGGGCCGCCGAGAACGAGTCCGCTTCCTGACGGCTGCGCGGCCCGGGCCCTGCGGGCGCCCGGGCCGCCACCGTCCCGTCGCTGCGAGGATGGTGGCCTCGGTGGAGGCCGATGAGACACCGGGGGTGACCGAGTGGGAGGCCTGCAACCGCTGAGCCCCGAACTGAACCGGGAGTGCCGCGCCTTCGCGGAGGCGCTGCGCAGCCTGTTCGCGGGGCTGCGGCCCACGGTGTCGGTGCGCCGGTACAGTTCGCGCCGGCACCTGAGCCCGGGGGCGCTCTCGCGCTACCTGTCCGGACAGCGCATCCCCTCCTGGCAGTTCGTCCAGGACCTGCTCACCGACGTGGGCGCCGACCGCGGCAGCGTCGCCACCCCGGAGACGGTCCGGCTCCTCCGCTCCCTGCACGCGGCCGCGCAGCAGACCAGTGCCTCGGTCGGCCACGCCGTTCAGCAGCTGCAGTTCCAGCTGGCCGAGGCCGACCGGCTCTCGCGGCGCTCCGCGGCGCACAGCGACGTCCTGGGCGACGCCCTGCTCGACCGCAACCACCGCATCGCTGATCTGGAGCTCCGTCTCCACCAGTTGGAGGGCGACTGGGCCAGGGAGCGCGCCCGTGCGGACGAGATCGCCCGGTACGGCGGCGACCGCGAGGAGCTGATCCTCGCCAAGCAGGCCCTCGAACGGGACGTCGCACGGCTGGAGGCCGAGCTGGGGGAGGCACTGCGGCGGCAGCTCGCCGCCGAGGCCCGCTGCGAGTTGCTGGAACGCCAGCTGGTCGTGGCCGAGCAGCAGGCGGGCGAGGACCCGCTGCGGATCGAGGCTCCCCCGGCCGACCCGGCCGACCCGGCCGACCCGGCCGGTTCGGTCGCTTCGGTCGGTTCGGTCGCTTCGGTCGCTCCGGTCGCTCCGGGCGTGACCGGCAGGCCCGCAGTACTCGTCGTCGACGACCAGCCCTCGAACCTGGTCGCCCTCGAAGCCGTCCTCGGGGCCGCCGACTGGGACGTCCTGGCCGTCGCCTCCGGCCCGGAGGCCCTGAAGGCGCTGCTCCGGCACCGCGACATCGCCGTCATCGTCCTGGACGTGCAGATGCCCGGCATGGACGGCTACGAGACCGCGGCCCAGATCAAGAACCGCGCGCAGACCCGTGACATCCCGATCATCTTCGTCACCGCGATCGGGTCCGATCCGGAGAACACGCTGCGCGGCTACGACGCCGGGGCGGTCGACTTCATCGTCAAGCCCTTCGACCCCTGGCTGCTGCGGGCCAAGGTCACCGTGCTGACCGGCATGTACCTCAGCTACCGCGGCACCCCGCGGGCCGTGCCGCCCGGACAGCCCGTTCACACCGGCGCCGGGTGGCTGCTGCCCATCGGCCGGCACCCGCGCCCGGCCCCGGACCGACCGTCCTGACGACGGTCGGCGGGGTCAGCTGCGGGGGTCGCGTGCCAGCCAGTGCGGCCCGGTGCTCCAACCGAGGAGGAGGCGCCCGGTGCCCGCGTCCGGCGGGGTGCCGGCGGCGGCCTGGCGCAGGCCGGTGAGGGCGGGGGCGAGGCGGGACGTGACGTGGCCGGGCTGACGGGCGGCCTCCTCGTCCAGGCGGGCGAGGGTCCGGGTGCGGGTGGCGGGGTCGCACAGGGAGAGCTGGAAGAGCATCTGGCGCCAGGCGTAGGCCGCGTCCTTGACGGCGGTCACCGGGTACGGGTTGCCGTGGATCCGGGCCGTCGTCCGGCAGACGGTGGTGAAGCTGCGCAGGGCGAGGTCGTCCCAGCCGGGCGCGGGGTGGATGCCGGCCCGGGTGACCAGGGTGGCGAGGTTGTGGGTGGTGAGGATCTGGGCCTGCTCGACGACCGTGCCGTTGGCGGCGACGGACCGGCCCCGGCCCACCTCGGCGCGCCGGACGCACAGTTCGGCGAACCCCTTGGACGTACGGGGGCGGCGGATGCGCGCCAGGACCCCGCTCGACTCCGTCTCCGCGAGGTCGAGCACGGCGGCGTAGTCGATGCCGTAGTAGCGCTCGTACAGGGTGCCGCCGAGCAGGTCGGCCGCGATGCGGGCCGCGGCGAGGAACTTCGGGCTGAAGGTGCCCTGGAAGATGTCCGCCGCCAGTTCCTCGACGAACGGGGCGTCGACGCCCGACTGGCGGGCCAGGACGGCGAGTTCGCGGACCAGCGGGTTCGGCAGGAGGGTGCCCGGGAAGGCCTGGACGGCCAGTTCGCCGAGGCGGCGCAGCGCGAGGCGGGCCGGTTCCCGGCCGTCCTCGTCGGCGCGGTGCGCCACCACGGCCCGTACCCAGGGCAGTTCGTCGACCCGGACCTGGCTCGTGAGGTCGGTCAGCAGCAGTGAGCGGCGGTTGCCGAAGGCCCGGTGGTTGGCGGCGACCAGGGTGCGCAGGGCCGGGTCCGGGTGGCTCCGGGCGGTGGTGGCGGCGACCAGTTGGGGGACCAGTTCGGCGAGGGCCTCGGCCGAGGGGACGACGCCGCGTTCGACGAGGGTGGCGATCGGGGCGCTCAGCGCGGCCTCGACGACCCGGCCGATGGTCGCGGGTACGGGGGTGCCGGCGGGCAGGCCGGTCTCCTCGGCCTCCGGCCCGGAGACGGCGGCGGTGAGCGGTCGCACGTCCGGTGTGCCGGTGTCCTGGGGCAGGACGGCGAGCCGGCGCAGGACCAGCTGGGCGAGCGCGTGGTGGGTGGGCCGGGCCGCCTGGACGGCCTGCCGGGTGCGGAGTTCGGTGTGCCGCTGCGAGCCCGGCCGGCCGCGACGGCGCGTCATGGACTCCACCGCGTGGCGCAGCAGGCCGAGGCGGCGGGCGTCCAGGGGCCGGCCGGCGACGACCTCGTCGAGGGCGCCGCGCAGGATGGCGAGGTTCTCCTTCGGCTTGCGGTGCTTGGTGCAGCGGGTGTGGGCGTCGGCGAGTTCGCGGTACCGGCGCAGCAGTGCGGCGCCGCGTTCCAGCCAGTCGGCGTCGGGCTCGCGCTCCAGCACCCGCTGCCCGTCCCCGGCGGTCTCCAGCCAGTGGGCGAGCAGCCGGTCGGCGAACGGCTGCCAGACGGTGAGGGCCTCCTGCTGGGCCTCCACGGCCGGGTTGGGCCGCCGGTGCGCGAGGGAGGTGACCGCGTCGCCGACCGTACGGCGGTGCAGCGCCTCGGCGTCCGGTGCGGGCCGGTCGGCGGGGCGGGGGGTGAAGCGCAGCCGGTCGGCGAAGGGTTCGAGGGTGTCGAGGAGCTCCAGTGCGGCGGCGGTGTCGCCGGCCCGGACCAGCCAGGCGACGGTCAACAGTGCCGCCTCCTCGGGCAGTTCGATGTCGTAGCAGCCGCTGTCGAGCAGCTCGTGCAGTCGGGAGAGGCCGGCTTCGGTGAGGCTGTGGGCGAACAGCGCCCCGCGCGCGGCGGGCACCCCGGCCCGGGCGGCGGCCTCGCGTTCGTACGGCTGGAGCGGGCCCTCGGCACCGGCGGCGCCGGTGGCGTAGCCGCCGCGCAGGACCTCGGGGGTCACCCAGGCGGGCAGTGCGGCCACCGGGGTGCGGGAACCGATGGTCAGGCGGCCGTCGGCCATGCCGGCGAGGGTGGCGCGCCAGCGGTCCGCCCGGGCCTCGGCGCGGCGCCGGGTGCCGGCGTCGGCGTGGGCCGCCGAGGTCAGGAGCGCCCGGGCGAGCTGCCGCTGCGGGTAGCCGGCGGACGCGGCGGTGCCGATGAATGCCACGGTGCCGACGGATGCGGCGGTCGTTGGGGTCGTCCCGGCTCCGGAGGAGTGCTGCTGCCCAGCGTCATCGTCCATAAGCCGACGTGGCAGGTGCTGCCCCTGCGCCCTCCGGGATAGCAGCCCGGTGCTCTGCTGCTGAGCTACACGTCGTCGGACCTGAGAATAGGCGTTCGACCGGGGCCGAACAATGCGATTACGAACGGCGGCACGGCCTCCCGCGCCCGCAGCCTGAACACCGGTGCGACGGGAGCGAGTTGGCCATGACGACCCGGCCGTAGGCGTGGGTGGGAAGCGACCGGTCCGTCATGCGCGGATCCCACCGGGCGGGCGCAGGCCGTCGAAGAGCACCGCGAAGACGCGTTCCCGGGCCGACGCGTCGTCGCCGAGGTGTTCCATCGCCGTGGTCGTGCCGATCAGCAGGGCGATGAGCTCCGGCGGGCCGAGGTCCGGGCGGACCGCCCCGGCGCGCTGCGCCCCGGCCAGCAGTTCCGACAGTCGGGCCCGGATCGCTGTGGTGGCCTCCCGCAGGGTCGCGTGCGCGTCGACTCCGGCGGCGGCGAGTGCCTGGGCGAACTCGGTCTTGCCGGCGGACTGTTCGACCACCAGGCGGAGGCAGTCGAAGAACGCCTCGGCGGGCGCGGTCTCGGCGGGCAGCTGTGCGGCCCGGACGGCGATCGTTTCGAGTTTGCGCACCAGCACAGCTTCGAGCAGTGCCTCCTTGGTCGGGAAGTGCCGGAAGAGCGTGCCGACGCCGACCCCGGCGGCTCGGGCGATCTCCTCGGTCGGCACGCCGATGCCTCGGGTGGCGAACACCTCCGTCGCGGTGTCCAGCAGCCTGGCCCGGTTGCGGGCCGCGTCGGCCCGCAGCGGGCGTTCCGGGGTGCCGCTCATCGACTCCCACCCTTTCCTGTTGGTTCCCGAGCCACCCTGGACAACCGGAGTGGCTAGTCCGTATCGTCGTAAACGGATTCGCTAGTCCGATTCTAGCGACGAATCCCGTTGGGGGTTGATCATGTCCCAAACACTGTCGCCTCGTGAGGTCTTCACGAAGCTGGTCGACGGCATCTGTGCCGGGCGGTTCGCGGAGCTCGCGGACCTCTACGCCGAGGACGCCGTGGTGGAGATCGCGTTCGCGCCGGTCGGACCGCGTCGGCTCGAAGGACGGTCCGTGCTCAGGGAGCGGTTCCAGGAGCTCGGCACGAGCCTGTCGGTGGAGCTGACCCCGAAGAACGTGGTGACCCGGGAGACCGACGACCCGGAGGTGATCGTCAGCGAGTGGGAGTACCAGGTGACTCAGCCGGCGACCGGGCAGACCTACAGCTCCGCCAACATCCAGGTGCTGCGTGTCCGTGACGGCCTGATCGTCAGCAGCCGGGACTTCCACGACCACCTGACCATCGCCCAGGCCGGCGGCAACCTGCCGCAGCTGCTGGAGGCACTCGGGAAGGAGTGACGCGGGCCATCCGGCCAGGCGGATGAGACCGGGCGGGAATCCGCCGACCGCACGGTGCCCGGGCGCCCGGGTCGACCCTGGCGGCCGCCTCCGAACTCGCCCCCGGGAAGGGGAACTTGCGAGATCGACGAGGCGTCCGGACCCGAGCGCCACCCCACTAGGATCATCGGATGACCGATCTCTGGGAGCAGGATCTGACGGCAGCGTTCTCCGTGCTGCTGGGCCGGCCGGCGGACAGCTTCGACCCCGACGCCGAGTACACCCTGTACTACGCCAACAAGGCGCTCGTCGAGCAATGGCTCTGGGAGACGCTCGCCGACGCCGACATCGACGCCAACACCGCTGCCGCCGCCGACATCGCTGCCGCCGACGCGCTGAGGCGGACGTGGGGGCCGGGCGACGACGGCGACCGACCCGCGCTGCTGCGGATCTGCCTCGCCCTCGACTGGAGCCTGGACCTCGCCCGGTCCGTCTTCGCCTTCGACTTCACCGCGGAATCGGCCCTCTCCCTGGCGTTCGGCGCACGACCCGACTCCAACCTGGTCGCCGAGGCGTGCCGCACCGTCACCGGCGAGGAGTTGGCCACCGTCCTCACCGAACACGGCCTGGGGCCCACCGACGTCGTGGCCGGTCTCGACGACGACGCCTTCACGGTCGGCGTCTCCTTCCGCGTCGTCACCGACGGCACCCTCCGGGACGCACTGCTGACCGCGATCCGCGCGAAGCAGGGCCCCGACGGGCTGCGGCCCGGCCCCGACGAGGCAGCGGTCCTGGCGCTTCCGCCGGACCTGTTCCCGAGCGCCGAGCGGGAACTGTCGACCGAGGCGGCGGAGGAACGCGACCGCCTGCTCGCCCCGGTCCGCGACCCCCGGCTCCGTGCGCACCTCTGGTCGCCGTACCTGGACCGGCCGTGGGACCGGCCCGGCATCTCCTCCGGAGGGCCCGGCCTGCCGGGCACCACCGCCGTCGCGGCCTGGGACCTGGCCTACTTCGGCGATGTCCGACTCGCCGTCACGCGGACGCAGGGGGCGCGTCGGTAGCCGGGCACGGTCGGCGGCTCACCGCTTGCGCGCCAGCGTCACCCCGTCGCGGACCGGCAGCATCACCGCGTCCACCCGGTCGTCCGCCGCGATGAAGGCGTTCAGCCGGCGCATCGCCAGGTCGTGCTCCTCCTGGTAGGCCGGGTCCAGGGACCGGCCACCGAGCAGGACGTTGTCGAGGACGACCACCCCGCCCGGGCGCAGCCGGCGCAGGATCTCCTCGTAGTACGCGGGGTAGCTGCGCTTGTCCGCGTCGATGAAGGCGATGTCGATGTGCGGCTCGTCCGGCAGCGCCCGCAGGGTGTCGAGGGCGGGGGCGATCCGCAGGTCGATCCGGTCGGCCACCCCGGCGCGCTCCCAGTGCTCCTGGCCGATGGCGGTCCACTCGGCGTTGGTGTCGCAGGCGAGCAGTCGGCCGCCCTCGGCCAGGCCGCGGGCGATGCAGAGGGAGGAGTACCCGGTGAAGACCCCGACCTCCACGGCGTACTTCGCTCCCAGCATCCGCACCAGCATGGTGAGCAGCGCGCCCTCGTCGGCCGAGACCTGCATGCCGGCGGCCCGGCCGGTGGCCTGCCTGGTCCGCTCGGCGAGGTCGTCGAGCACCTGGTCGGCGGGGGTGCAGTGCCGGAGCAGGTAGCCGTCGATCAGCGGGTGGACCGGCTCCAGCTCGGCGCCGTCGACCGGCGCGCCCCACTCGACGGTGAGCTCCTCCTGGGTGGCGAAGCGCACCAGGTGGCGGGCGACCACGTCCTGGACCCGGTGCAGCGCGTCGGTGTCGGCCGCGGCCGCGATCAGTTCCAGCCGTCCCGGACGGGCGGTCAGGACGCAGTTCGCGCCGCTGTCGAGGGTGACGGTGCCGCGCCCCGGGGAGTCGAGCGTGGTGCTGGTCTTGTGGCCCAGGTGGTCGACGAGCTGCTTGAGGTAGCGCTCGGGGCGGTCGGTGGTGACGTGGGAGGTGGACAGCGGCATGGGTGGTTCCTCTCGCCGGGTGGTGGGGTCGAGCGCACTGTGCGGTCGAGCTCAGGTCGACCGTATCAAGCGTCGATAATTGTCGACGCTTTTGTCGGGGCAGATTCTTCGCACCGGGCTCGGCGTTTGTCAAAGCGTTGAGATTTATGGACACTTTTGGCATGGCAGAAGACGACCGCCCACCGCCACTGGTCATCCAGTCACCGGCCCAGTTCAAGGCCCTCGGCCACCCGCTGCGCCACCGCATGGTCAACATGCTGCGCCAACGCCCCGCCACCCTGCGGCAGTTGGCGGAGGCGCTCGGCATGGCCAAGGGAACCCTCGGCTACCACGTACGAGTGCTACGGGAAGCCGGGTTGATCGAGCTCGCCGAGAGCCGCCAGGTGCGCGGCGGCACCGAGCAGTACTTCGGACTGGTCAGCAAGGGCTTCGCCTTCCAGGAGGGCGAGACGATGGCCGCCGGCTTCCTCTACAACTCGGCCCTCGCCGAGATGCGCCCGGTACCGCCCGGCCGGCCCGAACACACCGAGCTCCGCCACCTCTGGCTCACCCCCGAGCAGGCCGCCCTGGTGGCCGACCGGCTCCGCGAGCACGCCGCCGAACTGCAGACGACCGGGGTCCGGGCAGCACAACTGGGGGCGGGCGAGAGTCCGACCGCGGAGGCCTACGGCCTGCTGGTCAGCCTCTTTCCGGCCGACATCCCGAGGTTGGGACCGGACGACGGCAGGTGAGAGCCGCCCCTGACGGGGGCTCCGCCGCCCGAGCCGCCCACGGTGGTCACCGGGCTCGGCGTCCGCCCGGCGACCACCGCTGCCGTCGGTTGCGGCGCCGTCCGTCGCGCCCGCGGCTACGAGTGACGTCACGAACGAGTCCACGAACGAAGCCACGAACAGAGCCCTCACCCGCCGTTCACCGGCCCGCACTACCCTGCCGGGATGACCGGAAGGGGCGAGCGCCCGGACGAGAAACTGCTGGCCGTCGCGGAGGCGGTGCTGCCGGGGCAGCGCTGGGACGAGGCGCGCGTCGTGCGCGGCTCCTCCTACGGCTCCTCCGACTCCTACGACGAACTGAGGCTGCTCGGCAGGGCCGTGGTCCGGATCGCGCGCAGGCCCTCCGTCGCCGCGGCGCTGCCGCGCCGGACCGAGCTGCTGCGCCGCCTGGGGCGACTGGGCCTGCCGTTCGACGTCCCGGAACCGCTGTCCGAGGCGGTGGTCGTCCACGGACACACCGCCGTCGCCCTGAACTGGACGCACGGCCACTACCTGGCCAAACGCTTCGTACGCCCGGACCTGCGCGTCGATACCGCGCAGCTCACGGCGCTGCTCGCGACCCTGCGCGAGGTCGACTGCGGCCCGCTGGCGGACGTCCTCGGCGCTCCGCACGAAGGCGTGGGCGGCGACGGCTGGGCCGACCTGATGCTCGATGAGGTGATCCCGCGACTGCCCCGGGCCAGGCGTCGCGAGGCCCGTCGGCGCGTCGAGAAGGCCCAGGGCCTGGACGTGCCGCAGCCCTGCCTGGTGCACGGCGCCCTGGACGCCTCCAACCTGCTCTGGGACGGGTCGGGCCGGCTGGTCGCCGTCCTGGACTGGGATGCGGCCCAGCACTTCGACCCCGCCCTGGACGCGGCCTGGCTGCTCTCGCAGACGTGGCATCCCCGCCTCCTCGGCACCGACTGGGAGCTGCGGCGCCGGGCCGAGATCCGGGCACTCACCCTGGGCCTGGAACCGATCGCCCACGCGGTCCTGGACCAGGAGCCCGAGGAGAACGTGGCCGCCCGGGTCCGCTACGCGGTCGAGTGGCTGGAGCGGACCACCGGCTACTGGAGCCGTCAGGCGCTGCGCGCCAAGCCCGTCCGGGCCGTCGACCGGCGGTGACCGGGGCGGCCGGTACCCGGGGCGGCGGTACCCGGGACCGCGGTGACCGGGGCGGCGGTGACCGGGGCGGCAGTGACCAGCGCGGCGGTTCCCTGGCAGGCTGGGAGCATGGCGCCCTTCGACGACCGAGACCTGAGCACCGCGATCCGGAACGCCGACGCACCGGCCTGGTCCGTTCGCGCCGCGGCCGGGCGGCAGCTCGCCGCCTCGACGGGCATCGAGGAGGTCGCGGACGTCCTCCACCGTCTCCTCGTGGATGTCCATGACACCGCGGTCACCCAGGAGACGGCAGAGGCCCTGCTCCAACGCCGGGACACGGCCGGCCTGCGCTGTGTCCTGCTGGCCTGCAGCCGCGCCGCCGAGGGTGACGACGACGACTGCAGCACGATCGACGAACTCGCCGCCGCCCTGGACTGCGATCCCGAGTGGATGACGACCGAGGGCGCGGACCGGCTGGTCCGGCAGTTGCACGAACTGGCCGCGGACACGGACGCCGGCGTCCGCGCGGAGGCCCGGAGGAGCCTGGCGAGGCTGCGGCTGCCCGAGGACCGGGCGGATCACCGCACCTCCTGATCGGCGTGACCACCCGTCCCGGGCTTACTCCGTGCACGCGATCAGCTGTCCCCGGCTTCCTCCGTGCAGGCCAGGGCCCGGTCGACCAGGTCGGCGTCTCCTGGCCCTCCCTGGTGATCAGCGAGTACAGCGGGTACCAGTCGTCCTCGGTCGCCTCCGCGCCCGCGAGCGCGAGCTGACGCAGTGCCTGCGGCACCGCCTCGACCGGCTGCGACGGATGCGCTGTCGCGAGCCCGTCCCACACCACGGCGTCCAGTGCCGCCAGGGACATCCCCACCATCGCCACCCCGTCCAGCTTCGCGTCCTTCACTCGCCACCGGCCGCCATTGACCGCCGCCGTTGACCGCCCATCGTCCACGAGCGCCGCTCCCCTGTCGCATGGAATTCGTCCGGCGGCGGAGCGTGAACGCGGAGGAAGGAGCTGCGGCCGCTACGGGCCGGGCCGCCGGGTGGGCTTCCGGGTCGGTGGCTGGTTCTTGACAGCGCTACAGGCGAGCAGTTCGGTGGCGGTGGCATTGAAGTAGAGGGTGAAGAACCAGGACCGGTCCGGCGCGTCGAGGAGGACGGTGCGGAGCGGTACGTCGCGGTGTCGGGAGAGGATCTCGACCGACTCGTCGAGGCCGACGGTGACCAGGCCGATTCGTCGTGCGTGCTGGAGCCGGCTGAAGGTGATGCCGCGCACCATCCAGTCGGGCACCGCGCGGCCGAACAGCTTCAGCTCGCCGCCGGCCAGCAGGGCTTCGCGGGCCGGGGCGCAGGCGGCGGTCTGGTCTGCGAGCATGGCAACCAGACCGGGCCGGGGCGGGTACTCGTTCTGGAAGGTCATGCCGAGACCGTAGTCACCGGCCGGAGGGCGGTGCCACCGGATTTGGGCGGTGGGTTCTCAGGTGTCGACGCCCTCCGGGCCGTTGCCCTCAAGTTCGTCGGCGAGTTCGTCGGCGAGTTCGTCGGCGTAGCGCGCGGCGGCTTCCGCCAGCTTGCAGGCCGCCCAGGCCATCCGGGCCGGCCGGGTACCGGGCTGGTCGGCGACGGTGCGGCGGGCGCCGTCGAGGTCGCCGTCCAGCAGTTCGCGGGTGATCACGAGGGTGTTGTCCGGGACCATGTGGCGCAGGGACATCCACTGCTGGACCGCGGCCATGCCCTCCTTCGCCAGCACGTCCCGCAGGTCCTCGATCAGCGGGGCCAGCCACTGGGCGCGCAGGGCGTACTCGCCGTGGTCCGCGAAGGTCGGGTGCAGCGCGGCGAGGAGCCGGGCCGGGTACTCCTCGACGGGCTCGGCGAACTGCGGTTGGTCCTTGGCGAATTCGTCCCAGTCGGCCCAGAGCCCGGCGATCTGCTGCTGGAGCACCGGCTGCCAGGCGAAGTACTCCTCGGACTGGACGAAGACCTGGCGCAGCAGGTCGTAGGGGACCTCGGCGGTGCGCGAGAGCAGGAGCGCGTCGTAGAGGTCCTTGCCCTGCGGGTGGTCGTCGGAGACCAGCCAGAGGATCTTCCAGGCGAGCGAGAGTTGCGGCGTCGCGGCGAGCAACGGCCCGGTGACGCCCGGGAGTCGGCATGATTCGGGTGGGACGGGCAGGTGTTCGGTGAAGACGAAGTCGAGCTGGACGGTGCCGCCCGGGACGCCCGGCAGGCCCGGTGCCGACCAGGGCAGGACGAGCCTGCGTCCGGGGACCCTGCCGTACGTCCAGATCTCGTCGGTGACCGCCTGGTCCGCGTGCAGCCGCACCTCGTTGCCGTCGGCGTTGCCGTCGGCGTCGCCCGAGAGGCGTTCGGCGGCTGCGGCGAGCTCCTGCAGCATGCGGTCGGTGCGCTCGTCCTCCAGGGTCCATTCGACCGGGCGGACCACGAAGTCCAGGTCGCCCGGCTCACGCGCCTGCTCGCCGTACCAGGCGCGCAGCAGGACGCTCCCGCGCAGCACCAGGTGCTCGGCCCACGGCGAGCCGGCGACCGCGGACAGCACCGTGTTCAGCGCCTCGCGCCGTGCGGCGAGCCAGCGTTCGGCGAGCCGGGGGTCGGTGAAGGCGGGTTCGCTGGGGCGGAGGGCACGGGCGTACCCGGCGAGGGCGGGGTCGAAGACCGGCTGCTGGGTCACCGTCGCGTCGTCGATCGGCCGGATGCTCCGGGGCAGGTCCCGGTCCTCGCGGACGTCCTCCGGCGGCGGCTGCTTGGGCAGCAGGACGCCCCGCCACGGCCCGAAGCGGAGGTCCTCCCACGCCACGGCCAGCTGGGGCTGGGGCTGGTCCTCGGTCATATCGGCTCCACCTCTCCGCATCCGTACGGCCCGGGGGTGTGCCCGTGCTCGGTGATCCATCCGGCGTCCAGCGTCCCGTCGCTGTCCACCACCACGAACTCGCGCTCCACCGAGGTGATTTCGCGACCGTCCGCGGCGAGGTCCCGCAGCAGTTCCGCCAGCCGGCGGCCCGCGGTGTCCAGGCCGACCAGGCGGCAGCGCTGGGTCACGAACCACTCGCGCCGGCCGTCCGCGCGCACCCGGCGGGGGTTGCGCGACAGGTGCGCACCGTGCCGGACGGCCAGTTCGGTGAGCTCGGCCAGGCGGGCGGGGTCGGCCCCGGGAACGTTGGACGGGGTCGGAGCCGGGGCGGGCAGCAGCAGCTTGACGTGGTGCTCGAAGTACCGGCCGGCCCCGTGCGACACGGCGTCCTCGTCCGAGACCGGTACGCCCTCCGCCCACGGCGTGGCCTCGATCTTGGCCCGCAGGACGGTGAACCCGGCCCGGCCGAGCCGGGCACCGACCCGGGCGGTCACGGCGGCGGCCTCCGCCAGCGTGCCGTCGGCGCGCAGGGTGAGCATCGGCTGCGAGGGCGACGCACCGCGGTCCAGCAGGATGTGGGTGAACTTGAGCCTCGGGCCGTGGTCGTCATCGTGGCCGTGCCCCTGACCGTGACCGGCGGCCCACGCGGCCAGCGCCTCGGCGGCGCCCGGCCCCACGGTCAGGTGCACCTCGAAGGCCCCGCGGACGTCGGGGGGACGGAGCGGGACGGGCCGGTCGTCGCGGCGCTGGTCAGGGCGGATGGCGAGCATGCGGAACATCCTGCCAAGCCCCACTGACAACGGCTCACACCACCCCTGATCCGCTGATCCGCGAGTACCCCCCGACACGCGTCCGTCAGTCGGTACCGCCCGTCACTCGGTACCGCCCGTCAGGGGGTGGTCTGGACCGGGAAGCTGGTGGGGCGGCCCTGGGCCTTCAGCCAGCCGAGCACCTGGCCCAGGGCCTCGACGGTCTGCTGACGGTTGCCGCCGCCGTCGTGGAACAGGATGGTCGGACCGTTGCCGATCTCCTTCTTGACGGTTTCGACGATGGCGGCCGTGCCGGGCTTCTCGAAGTCCTTCGAGTCGATGTTCCAGCCGAGCGGCCGCATGCCGTTCGCGGCGGCGATGCGCCGGCTGTCTGGGGTGAAGGAGCCGCCGGGAGCCCGGTAGTACAGCACCTGGGCGCCGCCCGCGGCGTCCTCGATCATCTTCTTCGCGTCCAGGATCTCCTTCTCCTGGTAGGCGACCGGCTTCTTGTCCATGGTGGTGTCGTGGTCCACGGTGTGGTCGCAGAGCCGGTGGCCGGCCGCCACGACCTGCTTGACCAGGTCGGGGTGGGCCTTGGCCTGCGGCCCGATCATGCAGAACGTCGCCTTCACGCCGTACTGCTTGAGCACGTCCAGCACCTTCGGCGTCCAGACCGGGTCGGGGCCGTCGTCGATGGTGATGTTGACGGCATTGCCGCCGGCCTCGGAGGCGTGGGCTATGGTCTCCGGCACGCCACCCGCCTGCTGCGCACCGCCACCGCCGTTGCCCTGGGTGCCCTCCTGGTCCCCGGCCTTCGCCGTCGGCTCGGCGACAACACCCTGACGGGGAGCGGCGGTCGACGCGGTGATCGTCGGAACCACCCAGGCGCTCGCCGCCACGACGACCACCCCGATGGCGACAGCCACCCGCGAACGGTTGCCCAGCTTCCCCACGCGCGCCTTGAAGTCCATCGCCGACCACTCCCTGCTCTCATCTGCCCGTTCTACAAAGCCGATGACGTCACCCCGCGCGAACGGGGTTCCCCGCTCCGGCGCCCGTAGCAGGACGGTGACAACTCGCTGATCTTGTCCCAGGTCACGTCCCCCGCAGCTGGTGCTGTGACCGAGGACCGGGGACCGGGGTCACCGCGCCGACGGCCTCCAGCCCGCGGGGAGCACGTAGTGCCAGCCCGGGCGCCAGGCAGGTGGGGCTTCGACGAGGTCCTCCATGGAGGCGCCGGTGAGCAGGCAGTCCAGGGCCCACCGGTTGGCCGAGTGGGCGATCACCAGGATCCGGCGGCCGTTCCAGCGCGCGGCCAGGTCGTGGAGGAACAGGTCGGTGGCCACGAGGACCTGGCGGTAGCTCTGACCGCCGGGGAAGGGCTCGTCGACGCGGCGAGCCCGCTGGGCGGCAATGCGCGGGACGGGGGCTCCGTTGAGCTCGCCGTAGTCGCACTCGCGCAGTCCGACGTCCTGGTGGATCGGGGGCGTGCCGTCGGGGAACGCGATCCGGGCCGTCTCCACGGCTCGGTGGAGGTCGGAGGTGTACACCGCGGCGAAGCCTCCGGCACGTCGGCGTTCACCGAGTTCCGCGGCCTGGCGGCGGCCGAGTTCCGAGAGTCGGCCGGGGAGCCAACCGGTGGCGATGCCGGCCTCGTTGTCGGTGGTGGTGGCGTGTGTCTCGTAGACGAGCTCTACTGCCATCGCGGCTCTCCCGGGTTTCGGGGCTGGTCGGGCTGCTCCGGTGAGTTGTCTGCCTCCCTGGCGCAGGTGGCGGTGCGGTTCGCGCGTCCGGGCCGGGTGATTCAGAGCGGCTGGGACCGCCCCGGTGCGGCCGGCGGATTGTCAGTCCCGGCCGACAGGATGCCCGGTGACACAGCAGCCTGAACCTGGGAGCCGGCAGCGCCGCGCCGGGCCGCGCGAACGGCGCATATTTTTCTTGGACGAACCATTGATCGTGACCCGTCAGATCCACCAGAATGCTCGCTCGCACCCGGTCTCGTTGATGGCCGACAACGTCAAGCTCGGTGAGCTCTACCTGGGTTACTTCGGCGACTGCAAGGGCGTCGACGCCGAGATCCACTGGAACTACGGCGCGCCCAGCCCCACCGCGCCGGACGTCGGCGACAACGGCCAGGTCGACGTGTTCCACGTCGAGGGGACGCTGTACGTCGAGGGCGAGAACAAGGACGGGCTGAAGCCGGTCTCCTTCCGTCTCGACCACCCGGACGGCAGCTTCACCACCTCCCCGATCATGGACATCCACACCAACATGGCCGGGCAGGCCTACGCTCCCCCGCTGAAGTTCCTGCCCGACGTCGACCTCACCGTGTACAAGACGGACTACCGCTGGCGCCAGACGACCCTGTGCGGCAACAAGCACATCTGGGGCAACTGGCACACCTTCTCCGACGGCGGCTGGGGCAGCGGCCGCTACGGCGACTGCAACTGACCCTCCCGCACGCGCGGCACCGGCCCGGCGCACACCACGGGTGTGCTGAGCCGGCCCGGTCGCGAGGCGGTACGGCCGACGAGGAGCAGCCCGGTTCAGCTCGGGGGCCGGAGGGCGATGACCGCCTCGGTGCGGACACACTCGTCAAACGATCCGCCGTCGGGGCTGAAGGCGTTCAGGGTCCGGCGGAGGTCATGCTCGAAGGCCTCCCGGCCGGGGCCGAGTGCGGCCGGGCTGGTGAAGCTGTAGGAGAGTTGAAGACCGATGACCTCTTCCACGCCACGGCTGACCGTCCGGTCCCAGTGGACCTCCTCGATCCGGGAGAACGGCGAGCGGCGCAGGACCTCCTGGTGACGCACGTCGGGGTACCCGGCCGGCCCGGAGCCCCGCAGACGTTCGGGGTCCAGATGGCGGCGGCGGACCTGCTCGACCACGGCCAGCCAGGGCGGCGGTTCGAGGTCGTCGTGCTGGGCTCCGCAGGTCGCCAGCACGAGCGCGCCCTCGGGTTCGATCAGGGTGTCCAGGTCGCGCAGCAGCCGTTCCCGGTCCGTCCAGTGGAACGAGGCGCCCATCACCGTCAGCAGGACCGGCCCCACGTCCATCGCGAGCAGCGTGTCCGAGCTTCCGAGCCGCCAGTCGATGCCGCCCACCCCTGCCCGGGCGGCAAGACGGCGCCCCTCGGCGAGCATCGCGGGCTCCGGATCGACGGCGATCACCTCCCGCACGAGCGGCGCCAGCGGCAGCGTGAGAGCTCCGCTGCCCGCCCCCAGGTCCAGCACGCGCTGGGAGCCGTCCAGGGAGAAACGCCGACCGAGCAGGGCGAACAGACGGGGATCGTACGCGGGCCGGAACCTCGCGTAGTACGGCACCGTCGAGGCGAACAGCCCACCGGGCAGCGGCTTCACTCCTCCACTCTCCCACCGCTGTGCCCGCTCGATGTCGCCTGCGCGCGACGCGCGGGTGCGGTGCGGGTGCGGTGCGGTGCGGGCGCGGTGCGGGTGCGGTGCGGTGCGGTCAGCCGAGGTCGAACTGCCAGTACGCGTGCTCGCGGTAGCCGGGTGAGGACGGGGCGACCTCCACCGTGACGGGGCCCATCCCGGTGCCGGGCTTGAAGTGCACCGGTACGGTGCGCTTCTGGTCCCCGCCGAGGGGCGGCATGGGGGCGGTCACCAACTCGGTGCGGTCCAGGACGGTCACGTCGGGCAGCGGGCCCGCGCCGACGCTGGAGCTGGCGCTGGAACTGGAACTCGGGCTGGGGAGGCCGGAGTCGAAGGCCTTCCCCGCGCGGACCACGAGGGGGGCGGAGCCGCCGCTGCTGCCGACGCCGGTGTCCGGGGACGCCCCGCCCGGGCGCAGTTCCTTGCCGGTGCCGTTGTCGTAGGTGACGGTGAGGCGGTAGCTGCCGTCGGGTTGCCGCTGCGGGCGGCTCACGGTGATCGTCAGACCGTCGTCGTAGTGGGCGGTGGCGCCCGGGCGCAGCGGTTCGACCGCGCTGCCGGAGTGGTCCTTGAGGTTCCCGTGCTGGGTCAGGCCGTCCGCGAACCTGGCCAGCACCATGCCGACGACCACGACCGTCGCGGTGAGGAGGGTCACCACGATCCCGGTGATGGTGGCCCAGTGCGTGCCTGCCGAGGTCGGGGGGTGGGCGGGTGCCGGCTGCATATCCATGTGGATCACCGTAGGGAGCGGCGGGCGCGGACTCATGAGTGGCGGTACTCAACGACCGGCTGAGTAGTCCCGCCTGCGGGAGCCCGCAGGTCATAGCGGTAAGCGCAGTCAGGGCGGTAAGGGCAGTCAGGGCTTCACGGCCAGCCGGGAGGCGTGCTCCTGCTGCTGGCGGGTGGCGAACCGGAGGAAGTCGATCATCTGGCCGATGGTCCGGTCGTCCAGGGCGCGCAGGTACTCCGCGCCCTCCTCGGCGATCGGCGCGAAGATCTCGGCGACCATCGCGTAGCCCTTCTCGGTCGGCTGGACGGTGACCCGGCGACGGTCGGCGCTGTCCCGGGTGCGCGCGGCGTAGCCGGAGCGTTCCAACCGGTCGATGGCCGTGGTGACGCCGCCGGTGGTCAGGCCGGCCGCGGCGGCCAGTTCGCCCGGGCTCATCGGCGTGGGGTCGAAGAGCAGTTCCAGGCAGCGCAGGTCGGTGCGGTTGAGCCCGAGCCGATCGGCCACTCGCTGGTCGAGGGTGTCGCCGGCGCGCTGGAACTCCTGCATGACCTGCCCGAACGTCTCGATCAGCCGCTCCTGCGACGCGGCCGCCTGAGCCTGTTCCTGCCCATGTGCCTGCCCCTGCGCCTGCCTCTGCCCGTGTGCCTGTTCGTGCGCCTGCTCCGCTGCCATACCCGGCTTCCTCCCTGAGATCTCTTGACATTCTAGCGATCTGCTTCGTACAGTCATCCCCAGAAGTCGCTAGAGAATCTAGTGACTAGATTACCTGCTCAGTCGAACTTCTAGTCTTCACGAGGAGCCTTCGATGAACAGCCTCACCTCGAACACCGCGCGCCTGGCCTTCGTCCCGCAGGTGCACCACCTCACTCTCGACGTCGCCGCCAGCACCACCGGGAAGCTCTGCACCGCCGACTTCATCGGCCCGGCCTCCCAGGTGGCCGACGACGGCCGCGGCACCATCACCGTCCGCCGCCGCGGCCCGATGCACCCCTTCGACCTGGCCCGGCGCAGCGCCCACGTGACGCTCAGCCCGACCGCCCTCTGGGACATCGAGATCCGGGGCGCGGCCACCCACATCGAGGCCGACCTGACCGGACTCCCGCTGCGCTCGATCACCGTCACCGGAGGCCTGAGCCACGCGAGGTTCGTCCTGCCGCACACCGAGCACCTCGTCCCCGTGCACTTCCGCAGCGCCGTCCGGATGACCACCATCCTGCGCCCGGCCACCACGCGGGCCACCCTGCGCGGCGCCGCCGGCTTCACCAGCCTCTCGCTGGACGGCCGTTGGGTCGGGACGACGGCCCGGGCCGACTGGCGGAGCGCCCGGCCCACCGAGACCACCCCGGGCTGCTACGACATCGCCCTCGACTCCGGCAGCAACCACCTCACCATCGCCTGACACCCCGCCCGAACGCGAACACGACGAACACAAACACGACGAACACGATGAACCCGACGAACACGAACACGAACACGAAGCGGAGCAACGTCATGTCCTCGAACGAACCCCTGCACGTCCTGGTCATCGGTGCCGGCTTCGGCGGCCTGACCCTCGCCCACGGCCTGCGCCGGGCCGGCGTCTCCGTGGCGGTCTACGAGAAGGCGCGCAGCCGCACCGACGGCCTCCACGGCTACCGGGTCGGCATCGACCCCACCGGCAACCACGCCCTGAAGGAGTGCCTGCCGCCGCAGCTGTTCAAGACCTTCCTGGCGACCTGCGCCCGTACCCCCTCACACTTCAACGTGCTGACCGAGCGGAAGCGGATCACCGCCTCCGTCCCGCTGCGCGGCGACGCCGACCCGGTCAACTCCGAGCGCTCGGTCTCCCGGCAGACCCTGCGCCAGGTGCTGCTGACCGGCCTGGACGACGCCGTCCACTTC
Organism: Kitasatospora sp. NPDC096077; assembly: GCF_040303245.1. Taxonomy (NCBI): domain Bacteria; kingdom Bacillati; phylum Actinomycetota; class Actinomycetes; order Kitasatosporales; family Streptomycetaceae; genus Kitasatospora; species Kitasatospora sp. NPDC096077. Next base: position 49,202 of record NZ_JBEOSV010000007.1, read on the forward strand.
GACAAGCGCTTCACCCACTACGAGCGGCGGCCGGACGGCAAGGTCGTCGCCCACTTCGCCGACGGCTCCTGCGCCACCGGCGACGTGCTGGTCGCCGCCGACGGCGCGCACTCCGCGGTACGCAGGCAGTACCTGCCGCACGCGGTGCTCAAGCCGGCCGGGATCACCAGCATCGCCGCCAAGCTGCCGCTGAGCCGGGAGGCGCTCGCCCTGCTCCCCGCGCCCTCGCGGACCGGCCTGTCGCTCACCTTCGCCCCCAAGGGCTTCATGTGCATCTGGCACGTCATGGAGTTCGGCTGGGACGAGCGCGGCGGCATCAAGGAGGGTGCCGCCGGCAACGACGCCGAGCTGCTGCGCAGTTGGCCCGGCCTGCTCTTCGACAACACCCGCGACTACATCTCCTGGGGCCTCTGGGCCGCCGACGACAAGTTCCCCGCCGACGTGATGGAGCTGCGCGGCCAGCGCCTGATCGATCTGGCGCTGAAGCTCACCCCCAACTGGCACCCGGACTTCCGCAGGCTCTTCTCCCTCGCCGACCCGACCACGACCTTCCCGATCCGGATCGCCACCTCCGAACCCGTACCGGCCTGGCCCACCACCACCGTCACCCTCCTCGGCGACGCCGCCCACACCATGACGCCGGGCCAGGGCGTCGGCGCCAACACCTCACTGCGCGACGCCGCCCTCCTCACCCGCGCCCTGACGGCCGCCGCCGAGGGCCGCCGCGGCCTGGTCGACGCCATCGCCGGGTACGAGGCGGAGATGATCCCCTACGGCTTCGCCCGCGTGAAGGACTCCCTCGCGCAGAACGGCACCAACGGCGACGACCCGCTGCACAAGCCGGTCCTCGGCCGCGCCGTCCTCGCCGCGAACCGGGCGTACTTCCGGGCCGTCGACCGGATCCCGTCACTGCAGCGCAAGTTCCTGGACGACCTCTACACCTACCGCGGGGCCGAGGACTGACGGTCCGGGGACCGGACACCCGACGGTCCGGGGACCAGGCCACCGGCCCGCGGACCACCCGGCCGACGGTCCGGGGATCAGGCCGCCGACTGAGCCCCGTGTACGAGCGTCACGCGAGCCGGCCGTTGCGGTGCAGCCGGTGCAGCCGGTGCAGGGCCGGCGCCAGGTGGAGGAGACTGCGGCCCGGCCCGGCGGCGGGCGGCCCGAACGTGTCGCCGCCCCCGCCCTCACCGTCGGCAACGAGCTGCGGATCAACACCGGGAAGTCATCTCATTCGGGCGGCTGGTGCCGGATGGATTGGTGGGAGCCGTTTCCGTCGGTGGTGCCGACTGCGCCGACCCGGCCGCGGGGCGGTCACCTTCAGGAGGCCGCATCCTGAGCCGGGCAGTGCCAGTCGGCCGCGTCGATGGCATGGCCCGCCGGATCAGCGAGGTGGAAGCACTCGCCGTTGGCCCACACCGTAACCGAGTCCGGTCGATGCATGACCTGGAAGGGCTCATCCCCACGCTGTGTCCCCGACCAGGAACCGTCCGCCGCCGACGAGTGGGTGATCACGACACAGGTCTGCTGCCGCAGGATCCGGTGGGTGTCCGCCCAGGGCTCCACGGTCAGCTCCAGCGGCGCTTCACCGTCGTTCGTGACCAGCAACCGCGCGGTTCCCCCGGCGAACATCCAGCACCTCTCCTTGCCCTTGCGGGTGATCGGGCGAGCACCCCTCACAGGGCGCCTCGCCTGATCCTCACACACGAGATCTGACGCGGCGGCGCCGTCCCCTTCCTACACCGAACTCAGCGGGTGAAGCGCCCGCCCAGGTACCGGTGTTCCGGGTCGTCGGCGGCCAGTTCGCCCAACTCGGCGATCAGCTCGGCGGCGTACTCCTCGGCGTCGTCCTGCGGCTCGTAGCCGAGCGCCCGGGCCGTCGAAAGGTCCCACCAGGCCCGGGTGTTGGCGGAGATGCCGTACGCCACCACGTGGCCGCCCACCGGACCGGTGAGCGCGGCGTGCACGAGCCGGGCGCAGTCGCCGGGGCTGAGCCAGGTGCCCAACGCCCGGATGCCGCGCGGCGCGGGGGCGAAGGAGCCGATGCGCAGCGAGACGCTCTCGATGCCGTGCCGGTCGGCGTACAGCGAGGCCAGGTTCTCGCCGAAGCACTTGGACAACCCGTAGAGGGTGTCGGGCCGCTGCGGGGTGTCCACCGGCACGATCCCGCCGTCGGCGGGCCGCTCGGTGAAGCCGACCGCGTGGTTGCTGCCGGCGTTGACGATCCTCCGCACCCCCGCCGCCCGGGCGGCCTCGTAGAGCCGGTGGGTGCCGTCGATGTTGGCGGCCAGGAGGTCGGCGAACGGCGCCTCGCCCGGGATCCCGGCCAGATGGACCACCGCGTCGACGCCCTCCATCGCCGCCGCCAGCGCCCCGGCGTCCTGGAGGTCGGCGGTCACCGCCTCGGGATCGCCGGGCACCGGCAGGCGGTCGAAGCAGCGCAGCCGGTACCCGTACCCGGGCAGCAACTCCCGCAGGCTGGTGCCGATCCGGCCGGCGGCACCGGTGAGCAGGACCGATCGGGGCTGGTTCGTCATCACTGTGTCTCCTGGTCTCCCCCGCAGGCCGCGTTCGAACCTGCAATCGAATTCGACGACGTGTGACCATACCTGACGCCGCGCCAGCACGAGCCCGTACCGCGCGTGCGACGGGCCGCGGCCGTGGCCACGGCTGCGGCCACGGCCGCGCAAGGGGGCTCTCGCAGTACCTGGATCACCAGGGTCTCCCGGACGTCCGAAGCGCCTGCCAGCCTGGGTGCGGCTGCCCCGGATACGCGACCGTGTCAGCGCATTCCTCCACGACAGAAGGGACGGAGACCAATGGCCGACCGCCAATTCACCACCCACGCAGGACTTTTCGACCTGAGCGGGAAGCACGCCCTCGTCACCGGCGGCACCAGGGGCATCGGGATGATGATCGCGCGCGGCCTTCTCCAGGCGGGCGCCCGCGTCGTCATCAGCTCGCGGAAAGCCGACGCGTGCGCGGAGGCACAACGTCTGCTGTCCGAATTCGGCGACGTTCGGGCGATCCCCGCCGACCTGTCCAGGCACGACGAGTGCCGGCGCCTCGCCGATCTGGTCGAGGCCGACTCGGGTTCCCTGGACATCCTCGTCAACAACGCGGGGGCGATGTGGCGCGAACCGCTGGCGACGTTCCCGGACGAGGCCTGGGACACGGTGATCGACCTCAACCTCAAGTCGCCGTTCTGGCTGGTGCAGGCGCTGCTCCCCGCGCTCCGCAGGGCGGGCACCGCCGACGATCCCGCGCGGATCATCAACATCGGCAGCATCGCCGCCATCCACGTCGCCCAGGCGCCCAACTACTCGTACGCCAGCAGCAAGGCGGCGCTCCACCAGCTCACCAGGGTGCTCGCCAGGGAGCTGGGCCCGCAGCACGTCACGGTGAACGCGGTGGCACCGGGGGTGTTCCCGTCGCAGATGATGGCGGCCACGTTCGATGCCCTCGGTGACACGATCGCGGCGGCGGCCCCGCTGCGCCGGCTCGGCCGTGACGACGACATGGCGGGTATCGCCGTGTTCCTGGCCGGCCGGGCCGGGTCCTACCTCACGGGCGCCGTCATCCCGGTGGACGGCGGCATCGCGACGACCGCGACGGGTACCCCGTAGGCCGCGGGACGGGCATAGGGTGAGGGGATGGCCACGATGGATCCACGCACCGAGATCCGGGAGTTCCTCAGCTCGCGCCGCGCCCGCATCGCACCCGAGCAGGCGGGCCTGCCCGCCTACGGCGGCAACCGTCGGGTCAAGGGCCTGCGCCGCGAGGAGGTGGCGCTCCTGGCGGGGGTGTCGGTCGACTACTACGTGCGGATGGAGCGCGGCGGCCTCGCCGGTGCCTCCGACGGCGTGCTCGACGCGTTGGCCTCCGCCCTGCAACTCGACGAGGCCGAGCGCGACCACCTGTTCCACCTCGCGCGCCTGTCCAGGGCACCCGCACCCGGCGGCCCGCGCCGGCGCAGGCCCGCCTCGACGGTGCGCTCGACGCTGCAGCAGGTGCTCGACGCGATCTCCGGCGCGCCCGCCTGGATCAGCAGCGGCCGTTACGACGTGCTCGCCATGAACCAACTCGCCCGCGCGCTCTACTCACCGATGCTGGCCGACCCGCGGCGGCCCGCGAACACGGCGCGGTTCGTCTATCTGAGCCCCGAGGCGGCCGGGGACTTCTTCGTCGACTACGACCGGATCGCCCGTGACGTGGCCGCGAAGCTCCGCATGGAAGCCGGCCGCAACCCGCACGACGAGGAACTGATCGCCCTGGTCGGCGAACTGTCGACGCGCAGCGAGCTGTTCCGGCGGCGCTGGGCATCCCAGGACGTACGGCTGCACCGGTCCGGCCGCAAGCGCGTGCGCCATCCGATCGTGGGCCGGCTCGACCTGGACGTCGAGTCCCTGGACATGCCCGCCGAACCCGGCCTGCGCCTCAACGTCTACACCGCACCCACGGGCACACCGACCGCCGACAACCTGGCGCTCCTCGCGTCGTGGGCGGCCACCCAGCAGACGCTGGCGACCGAACTCGAACCGCACAACGGGTAGTCCAACCCCTTCACCACTGAGCGTCGCGACTGCCCGTCGCGACACGCAGTCGCGACGCGCATCGTCGACAGGGCAGGGCAGACCCGTCGTCAAGCGGTCGGCGGACCGGGCGGACGGTCCCCGGGCGCTTCGTCTTGCGTTCCCTCCAACGCCTCCTCCGGCACCGGGGCCGACCGGTACAGCCAACCCGGGTCCCAACGCTGGAGGACGGGCAGGAAACTCGCGTCCGGATCGTCGTGCTCCCGCCAGGACGCCCACGACGCGGGCTCCCGCCCTTCCAGGCGGGCGAGTTGGGCCTCGGCGACGTCCCGCACCTCGAACGGGGAACGGTCACGGGGGCGCCGTCGGTGCACGTCCGCGGAGAAGACGGGGCCGGCCCGCTCCACGCTCGAACGCAGCCAGGCGCGGGCTTCGGCGGGCGCGTCGGTGCGCAGGTGGTGCTGGGCCACCCAGAAGTCGCGCAGGTCCGGCCGGTCGACCCGCAGTTCGGCCAGTTCGCCGAGGTCCGTTTCGAGGCCTTCGAAGACGGCCCGGCAGCCCAGGTAGAGCCGTCGTTCGGGATCGGGCGAGGGGTACAGCTCGCGGGCCGTGACGAGGGCCGAGCGCACCGACTCCCGGTCGGAGGTTCCTTCGGTGCGCAGGAGCGCGAGGTAGGCGGCGCGCTCGCGCGCGTGCGGGCTGCCGAGTTCATCGGCCCGGGCAAAGTGGCGCCCGGCGAGGTCCGGGTGGTCGTCGTCGTCCAGGGCCGCGTACCCGACGTCGCACCACCAGTCCGCCTCGGTGCGTAGCGGACCGATGGCCAGCAGCACGTCCATGGGCGGCCGCACCGGGTGGTAGGTCAGTAGCATCCGGATCACGGGTTCCTCGCGCCGCGTGTCGAGCGGGCCGGGTTTCCTCGCCCGGTAGACGGAGGTCATCCGCTCGGCCAGCGGTCGGCCGGTGGTGGCCAGGGTCTCCTGGAGCCGTTCGTAGGTCTCCTCCCGCAGGCGGTAGGGCCAGCCCTGGTCGAGCCAGCGGACCACGGCCTGGTCGACGAACTCGTCGGTGGCGAGGTCCAGGCCGTCAGTCACCGCGTCGGCGAGCGCGACCAGCGCGACGTCCGGATCGTCCGCCACCGCGAGCAGCCACTGCTCCCGGGCGAGCGGGAGCAGCCGGGCCCGCCTGCGCTCCGGCTGGGCCAGCAGGCCGCGGACGCCCTCCAGACGCAGGTCCGCCCGCCGGTAGAGGTGGTCCGCCTGCCGGAACAGTGCCTTGCACCGGCCCACCCTGATGCGTTCCACGCCCCGCCCCCTCCGGCTCGACCCCTCCTGCTGCGTCATCCTGCAGCGGGTTTCGGCTGGCAGCAACTGAAACGTGATCGGGCGGTGGTCCAGCCGAACGGGTGAAATGGGCGACCGCACCGCCGGACGTGACCTCCGCGCCCACCGGGGTCTCCACGCCCGCCCCGGGCCCGTCCCGAGGACCGTGGCGGGCGCCGTGGGCCGCGCGCCGGAGCTGCTCGAAAAGTCCCCGTTCGACCCGGGCTCGCCCGGAGGCAATCCACTTGAAGCCCGAACTCGAACAGCACCATCATCGGACGCCATCCACCCCCGTCGGATCCATCAACTCCGCCTGCTTCAGGCCTCCTTGAGCCACCTCACCGGCCCCGAAGCGGCACTTCCCCATGCCCGCAACGCCTTCTCCGCCCCTGGAGGATCCATGGCACCGACATCCACGTCGACCGAGGCCCAGTCCCAGTCCCAGTCCGAGAGCGAGACCGACACCGAGGCCGCCGACGAGGAACTCCACTGGCTCGCCGACAAGCGCCGCATCGCCGCCATCGAGGCGATCAGCGTCAACGCGATGGCCCGTCGCCTGCCCGCACTCGTGGTTCGCGCCTTCCGCCTCGGCTGGGGCATCGACCGCGGCTCCATCGCGCTGCTGCTCACCTGCCAGGCCGTCTCCGCCGTCCTCGGCGCGGCCGGCCTGTTCGCCACCACCGGCACCGTCGCCGCGCTGTTCGGCCCCGGCCGGGTCGGCGACAAGCTCGCCCACGCCGCGCCGTCGATCCTCGTGATCGCGGCCGCGGCCGGCGCCCGCTCCCTGCTCGGCATCACCATCCGCTCCATCACCATCCACCTCTCCCCGCGGATCTCCCGCGCGGCCGAGGCCGCCGTGCTGCGCGCCACCGTCGCGGCCGAACTGACCGCCTACGACCACGCCGGCTACAACGACGAACTGGAGGCCGCCGACCGCGGCGCCGACGCCTGCGTGGACATCATCGGCCAGGCCCAGAACCTGATCGCCGCCCTCGCCTCCCTCCTCGGCGCGGCCGGTGTGCTGACCGTGCTCCACCCCGCCCTGCTGCCCCTGCTGGTGCTGGCGGCGCTGCCGCAGGGGGTCGCGTCGGTGCACGCCGCCCGGGTGCAGTTCCTGGCGAACCGGGCGGCCGTCGGCGACCGCCGGATCATGGCCAACCTGCGCTGGTACATCCACGTCAAGCGCAACGCCGACCAGGTCCGCTCCGACACCATGGGCGAGTTCCTGCTCACCAAGTACGACCAGGTCGGCCGCCGGCTGGACGCCAGCTCCCGGCGGGCGGCGCGGCAGAGCGCCCGAGTGTCGGTGATCGGCGCCGCCGCCTCCGGCCTCGGCACGGCGCTGGTCTGGGCGGCGATGCTGTGGCTGGTCAGCACCGGCCGGATGAGCCTGCCGCGCGGCGGCGCGGCCGTGTTCGCCCTCACCGCGGTCAGCACCAGCCTGCACGGCCTCGTCGGCTACGGCGCGGACCTCTTCCGCACCGGCATGTACCTCGACGACTGGTCCACCTTCCTCGACACCGCCGGCGGCCACCGCCCCGAACGCGGCACCGAGACGCCCCAGGCGCCCGCGCGGATCACCGTGGAGAACCTCGGCTACGCCTACCCTGCCTCCGAACGCAAGGCCCTGGACGGGGTGACCCTGCACGTCGAACGCGGCGAGATCCTCGCCCTGGTCGGCGAGAACGGGTCCGGCAAGACCACCCTCTCCAAACTCCTCGCCGGCCTCTACCTGCCCGACACCGGCTCGGTCCGCTGGGACACCCACGACACCCGCGCACTGGACCCGCACGCCCTGTGGCGCCAGGTCGCCGTCGTCCCCCAGGACTACGCCCGCTGGCCGCTCACCTGCCGCGAGAACATCACCCTGGGCCAGCCCACCCCCGAGGGCGACACCGCGGTGCTGCGCGCCGCCGACGCCTCCGGGGCGGCCGACGTCGTCGCCAAACTCCGCCGCGGCCTCTCCACCCTCCTCGCCGTCGAGTGGATGGGCGGCGAGGAACTCTCCGGCGGCCAGTGGCAACGCCTCGCCATCGCCCGCGCCTTCCACCGCGAGGCCGGCCTCCTCGTCCTGGACGAACCGACCGCCGCCCTCGACCCCCGCGCCGAACACCGGATCTTCCAGAACCTCCGGGCCGTCGCCCGCGAACGGGCCGTCGTCCTGGTCACCCACCGCCTCACCAACGTGGCCGTCGCCGACCGGATCGTGGTCCTGGAGGACGGCAAGGTCCTCCAGGAAGGCACCTTCGCCGAACTCGTCGCCGACCAGAACGGCCGCTTCCGGGAACTCTGGGACCTCCAGAACGAACGCACCGGCATCCCCACCCAACGCACCCGACCTCCGCACGACGACCAGGAGACCTCCCGGTGACCACCCACACCCGCGAACCCGGGGCGGAGCCACCGGCCCTGGTCGTCGGCGTCCACCTCGTCCTGACCGACGAAGGCACCGTCCTCCTCGGACGGCGCCGCAACACCCGCTACGCCGCCGGGCTGTGGCACCTCCCGGCCGGGCACATGGAGCACGGCGAGCCGGTCACCCGTGCCATGACGCGCGAGGCCGAGGAGGAACTCGGCATCACCATCGCCGAGCACGACCTCGAACTCGTCCACGCCCTGCACCTGCTCGACGCGGACAACGGCCGCGACCGCCTCCAGCTCTTCTTCCGCACCACCCGCTACGAAGGCCGGCCGCGCAACGCCGAGCCGCACAAGTGCGAGGAACTGCGCCGCTGGCCGCTCGACCGGCTGCCGGCCGACATCGTGCCCTACACCGCCCACGCCCTCGCCGAAGTCACCCGCGGCAGCCGGATCTCCACCCTCGGCTGGCCGACATGACCGCGCCCGCCCTCCCCGACGACACCGACCGCCTGCTGCGCGAAACGGCAGGACCGTACGAACTACTGGGCGTGCACTCGCGGGACCGTACGGGGCGTCCGGCGGTGTGGGAGGTCCACACGGACGACGGGAGCCGACTCTTCGCCAAGCGGCACAAGAACCCGCTCATGCACCGGCGCGAGACCACCGCCTACCGACATCTCGCACCCGCCCTCGGCCCCGACCGGACCCCGGTCCTGCTCGCCGACGACCCCCGAGCACTGCTCATCGTCACCACGGCCCTGCCCGGCACCCCAGCCGTCCGGACCGCCCTCAGCGCGGCCGCCGAACGCGAGGTGTACCGACAGGCAGGCCTGCTCGCGGCCCGCATCCACGCCCACCCGACCACCGACGGCGTGGCTGGCGAACGACTGCCATGGCGCCGGGAGCGCGAGCGGGCGCTCGCCCGCGCCCACAAGGCCCGACTCCCAAAAGAGGACATCGAAGTCCTCGCCGATGCCACCCGCATCGAACCCCCGCACACCGCTCCCACCCTCTGCCACGGCGACTTCGGCCCCAGGAACTGGCTCCTCCACCGTGACGAGGCTGACCGCCTCACCATCGGCGTCATCGACTTCGAACGCACCCAGGTCGAGGAACCGGTGCGCCACGACCTGATGCGGGTCATGCTCCAGCTCACCCCGCACCGGCCCGACCTCCGCACGGCGTTCCTCACCGGCTACGGGCGTGACCTCACCGCCGAGGAGTGGGCAGCCTGCCGGGCCTGGGCCGCGATCGACTGCCCCGCCGCCCTGCGGTGGGCCCTCGACCACCACCACGACGAGGAGATCCTCGGCTACGCCCGCACCGTACTGGCGCAGCTGCGCCATCCCGCACCGACCGCCTGAACAACCTTCCTGGAGGTAGCACCTGGAAAGCCTTCGCCAGGCCGTGGCCGTGCTCGCCCACGACGTTGCTGCAGGGGGCACGCACTGCCCGGGTCACCGCTGACAGCGGTGACCCGGGCAGTGGCCCGCCGTCGGCCCGGACGCGCCGTGTTCCGGCCCTGTCGCCGGTACGACTACCCGAGTTCTGCTGGGGCCAAGGACTTGCAGCCGAGCCAGCGCTGCAGCACCGTCGGCACCGCGACGGTGCCGTCCGCCTGCTGGTGCTGTTCCAGCAGGGCCGGCACCAGGCGGCTGGTGGCCAGCCCGGAGCCGTTCAGGGTGTGCACGTAGGCGGCCTTTCCTGCCGCGGGGCGGTAGCGGATGTTGCCGCGCCGGGCCTGGTAGTCCCGGGCGTTCGACACCGAGCTCACCTCGACGTAGTCGTCGATGCTGGGCAGCCAGACCTCGACGTCGAAAGTCTTGGCCATCGAGGCGCTGGTGTCCTCGGCAGCCAGTCGGGTGATGCGGTGGTGAAGGCCGAGCGCCTCGACCAAGTCGGCTGCCTTGGTCAGGAGTTCCTCGTGGGCGGCATCGGAGTGGTCGGGGTGCGCGAACTGGAACATCTCGACCTTGTTGAACTGGTGGCCTCGAAGGGTTCCCCGGTCGGCGGCGCGGTAGCTGCCGGCCTCGCGCCGATAGCAGGGCGAGTAGGCGACGTACTTGCGCGGCAGTTCGGCCTCCGGGAGGACCTCGTCGCGGTGGAGGTTGACCAGGGCGGTCTCCGAGGTCGGCAACAGGAACCGCTGTGGCCCGGCCGGACCCTGTTCGAGCGCGAAGACGTCCTCGGCGAACTTGGGGAACTGGCCTGCGGTGTAGCCGGCCTGGTAGGTCAGCAGGTGGGGCGGCAGGATCAGCTCGTAGCCGTCCTGGACGTGGGTCTCGATGAAGAAGTTGAGCAGCGCCCATTCGAGGAGCGCGCCGTTGCCGCGGTAGACCCAGTTGCCGGTGCCGCCGAGCTTGACGCCGCGCTCGTAGTCGATCAGCCCGAGTCGGCGGGCCAGATCGACGTGGTTGTGCGGCTCGAAGTCGAAGGCCGGGCGGGTGCCGTGCTCGCGGATGACCTGGTTCTGTTCCTTGCCGCCGGTCGGCACGTCCTCGTCGGGCAGGTTGGGCAGCTGGTCGAGGAACGCCCGGCGCTCGTCGGCCAGGGCCGTGAGCTGCTCTTCGAGTGAGGCAAGGCGGGTACCGAGTTCGGTTGCCTCGATGCGCTTGGCGACGGCGGCCGGGTCAGCCGGGTTGAGCCGCGCGATCTCGCGAGAGATCTGCTTGCGCTCGGCGCGTAGCGTCTCGACCTCGGTCGTGCCGTGCCGGTACTTCTCGTCCAGGGCGAGGAAGGCGGTGAGGTCGATGTGAACGGCGCGCTTCGCCAGCGCGCGCTCGACGCGCCGGGGGTGCTCGCGGATCACGGTGATGTCCAGCATTTCGGGTCCCATCGATCAGTCGGAGTCCGACGTGATCCCTTGGGGGCGTGGGCGAGAAGGGAACTCGCGGTGCCACCACGCCTTCGCCGTCACCCGGAGGTGACGGCCTCGACAGCTCGATAACGGGAGCGAACCGGCGGGGCATTGGGCCGTAAACCGGCCGTTCCTCCCCGCGCTCGGGAGGGGATTCACCCCAGGACGCGAGGCTGCCTTCCCAGCTGCCGGCAGCTCTCTCGGCTCGCGTGCCCTGCGGCTACTTGTCTCCGTCAGCGCGTTGCCTCGGAGGATAGAACGCCGGGGATGCCGCGAGCAACGAAGAATCGCCGTCCAGGTTCGGCCGATCACTTTGTGCGACGGTGCAATGGTGGGTGTGACTCGAGGTCTTGCCAGCAGGCTGTTCACGCTCGGAGGAGCCTCATGGAGCCGGCGTTCTCCTTGAAGCCAAGCGAACGGTACAACCGCTCCCCCTCGACGCTGGCGGTGAGGTTGACCAGTCCGCAGCCCTGGCCCCAGAACCAGGCGAGCAGGCAGACCGTGACGGCACCTGGGCGCCGCCCGCGGCGTCCTCGATCATCTTCTTCGCGTCCAGGATCTCCTTCTCCTGGTACGCCACCGGCTTCTTGTCCATGGTCGTGTCGTGGTCCACGGTGTGGTCGCACAGCCGGTGGCCGGCCGCCACCACCTGCTTCACCAGGTCGGGTGCGTCTTGGCCTGCGGCCCGATCGTGCAGAACGTCGCCTTCACTCCGGACCGCTTCAGCACGTCCAGGACCTTCGGCGTCCACACCGGGTCCGGACCGTCGTCGATGGTGATGTTGACGGCATTGCCGCCGGCCTCGGAGGCGTGGGCTATGCCCTCCGGCACCCCGCCCGCCTGCTGCGCGGCGGCGGCGCTGCCGCTACCGCTGCTCTGGGAGCCGTCCTGGGCACCGCTGTCCTGGCCCTGCGCGACGCCCTGGTCAGCCGCTATGGAGGTCGACGCGGTGACCGTCGGAACCGCCCAGGCGCTCGCCGCCACGACGACGACCCCGATGGCGACAGCCACCCGCGAACGGTTGCCCAGCTTTCCCACGCGCGCCTTGAAGTCCATCAACGACCACTCCCGACGATCTCGTACGCCCGTTCTCCGAAGCCGATGACGTCGACCTGACCGGGCGGGTTCTCCCGTCCGGTGCCCGTAGCAGGAGGGTGACAAGTCGCTGATCTTGTCTCGGGGGCGCGTCCCCGCAGATCGGCGAGGGCGGGCGGAACCTCACTGCACGGGGGCGGATGCAGGCGCAGGCGATGCCGTGGCCGAAGTCAGTGCGAGGTCGGGAGCAAGGACGCCGGCACCGTATCGCTCGCTGTCGTCGTTCGGCGGCCGCGCCGTGTCGCGCAGTTGGGCGACCACGCGCCGGGCGTCCCAGTCGGGGTGCGCGGAACGCAGCAGCGCGGCGGCGGCGGAGGTGTACGCGGTGGCGGCGCTGGTGCCCCCGTCTCCGGTGCAGACCGCGAAGGCGGTGGTGGAGTCGGTGCACCCCCGGCTCCAGAGCGGTATGTCGGCGCCCGGCGCTGAGATGCCGAGTCCGGGGCCCCAGGTGGATGACGGCGACAGTCGGCCGTCGGGGCCGATGGCGCTGACGGCCAGGACTCCGGGGTAGGCGGCCGGGTAGCTGATGGGGGCGCTGTGGGTGCCGGAGTTCCCGGCGGCCGCGACGACGACGACGTCCTTGCTGAGGGCGTACCGCACTGCCTCCTGCCACGGGTCGAGTGGAGCGGGAAGGCCGAACGAGAGGTTGAGGACCTTCGCTCCGTGGTCGGCGGCGTATCGGATCGCTTCGGCGTCGCCCTGGGCCGTGACCTTGGGGCTCGGGGTGACGGCCTTGAGGGGCAGGAGCGTCGCGCCGGGTGCGAGGCCCGGCAGGCCTCGGGCGCCGTTGATCAGTGCGGCCATCATGGTGCCGTGCGACAGCAACTGGTCGTCGTCGGTCTCGGGGGTCCCGGAACTGGTGAAGTCCACGGCCGGCAGGCGCGGTCCGGTCAACGCGGCGTCGGCCTGGACCCCGCTGTCGACCAGGGCGACGATGACTCCCGCCCCTGTGGAGTTCTTCCAGGCGGCGGTGGCGTTCATGGTCCGCAGCGGCCAGGGAAGCTGGGCGGTGTCCGGTGACGCAGGGGTGGACGCCGGGCAGAGCGCGGCCACAAGGGCTGTCAGCGCGAGGATGCGGGCCGTCCCTCGTGTCACGTTCGAATGCCTTCTAGGAGTAGTACTTGTGCATGTCGTCGGAGACCAACCCGGTTCCGTGGTGCATCGACGCGCTGGAATAGGTACTGCGGATCTGAGCCGCCTGCCTCGTGCGCTGCTGCTCGATCGACAAGCCGACCGCGTCATCGGTTTGGGAGCGGCGAAGCCTGTCCCGGCGGGCAAGGTAGGCAATCGTGGCGATGATTGCGACCGCCAGCCCGGCCAATAGCGTGATTACGGTTCCCACAGCTTCCCCCTTTTAATTGATGATCCTAGTCCGACAGGGACGACCGAGAGGACGGAGTGTCTCCGAGCGGAATCGCCGTCTGCCTGCGGGACCCCGGGGCGGGGCGGGCGCAGAGGCCGGTCCCCGCTCCCGGATTGAAGATCAGCCTCGGCCGCGCAGGCCGCCGGCGAACGTCACCGCGCAGGTACGGACCTTGTGGGCGAAGTAGTCATCGCCCCGGTAGCCCTTGTTCCACCAGGACATGACCCCTTCGCAGGCCTCCCGGGTGGGCTGGAAGTAGGTGGTGCAACCGGCGGGACCGTCATAGTCGCAATGGCCCTCGGTGACCGTCTGCGCCGCACTGGCGCTCGTCGCACCTCCGAGCACAGCGGCTGCCGAGACAGCCATGGCAGCCACCACTCGACGTACACTCATCTTCATCTCCCCCTTCATGAAACTCCCTTGACCGGGAACATTCAAAGTTTTACACGAATCATTGCCTGTCGCTCGAAATCTGAGCGAATATTGAGCTTCTGGGATCTCCCCTTCAGAAAGCCTGCTGGCAGGCTGGGAGCACCGCGCGGAAGCAGGCGGCCCGAATCTTGTCAGCCAGTCGCTCTGTGTGGATGTCGGCAGAGAAACAGACAGAAACATGAGTCAGCCGATGAGTCGTAAGGCCGATCCTGCGAATACTGAGCAGGTCTCCGATCGAACCGGCGGCATGGATGCCGTGCCCGCGGTTGTCGTTCAGGCGTGGGTACCCCGGCCGCCGACGCTGATCGCACCGCCGAACACGGCGACCGTGCTCCGGGCGATGTCCGCAGCCGCAGTCACGGACTGTCAGTCCCGGTCGGCAGGATGCCCGGTGACACAGCGACCCGGACTGAGGAGCACCGTGACCACCGGCACCGAGCCGACCGCCCGACCCGTCTTCCAAACCCTCTGGTGCGCCACCGACCTCGGCACGCACCGCCCGTGCGCCAGCACCTACGAGTGGTACGACCCCGACACGTTGCCGCCGCTGGATCCGGCCCGTTTCGACGGCGGGTTCGGGTGGCTCGGCGGCACCGGCCCGGCGGTGCCGGAGCTCGCCGAGCGCCTCTCCGGCGTCGCAACCGAGCTGGCGGGCACCGGGGTGGTGCTGCCCGCCGACTTCACCGCTTTCCACAGCGGCGCCAACAGCCACCGCGCCCTGGACAGGGTGTCGGCCACGTCCTGCTGGACGGATGTCTCCTCGCCGATACCCAGCCCGATGGAGCCCGGCGCCTTCCTGGTCCGCTTCCTGCGCGACCAGCAGGACTGCGTGCTCTGGTACCTCTACCTCCGGCCCACCGGCGAGGCCTTCGTGGTGGCCACCCCACTCGATCTCGAGGACGCGCCCGCGTGGGAGGAACCGGACGTGCCCGTCGACTGGTTCGGGGTCATCGCCCAGTGCGCTTCCTCGTTCGAAGAGTTCGCATACCGCTTCTGGGTGGAGAACCGCCTCTGGTGCGCACTGCACGGGTACGGCGACGAGAGCATGGACGACGAACTCGCCGGATACCTCGCGCACTACGAACGGAACTGACCGGCCGGCCGGAGCGCCGGGGATCGTCACGGCCTGATCAGCGCGGCACGCCGGTGGGTTCCACGTGGTGCCGTCCGCGCAGCCTCACCGGGGTCGACCGCGTCGAGCCCAATCGGGGAATCCAGGTCTGCACGAGGGCCGGATACGCTCACGGTCACGTCAACTCGGTCACGTCCGCGAGTGCGGTGCGGTGCGGTCAGCCGAGGTCGAACTGCCAGTACGCGTGCTCGCGGTAGCCGGGCGACGACGGGGCGACCTCCACCGTGCCAGGCCCTGTCCCACCGCCGGGCTTGACCCGCACCGGCACGGTGCGCTTCTGGTCATCGCCGAGGGACGGCATGAGCGCGGTCACGGACTCGCCGCGGTCCGGGAAGGTCATGCCGGCAGGGAGCCGGGTCCGGGGGTGGCGTAGTCGCCCGCCTTCCCCGCGCGGACCACGATGGGGGCGGTTCCAGGGCTGGTGCCGACGCCGGTGTCCGGGGACATCCCGCCCGGGCGCAGCAGTTCGAGCGCGCTTCCGGCGTGGTCCTTGAGGTACCCGTGCTGGGTCAGGCCGTCCTCGAACTTGGCCAGTGCCATGCCTGCGACGACGAGCGCCGCGGTGAGGACGGTTACCACGATCCCGATGACGGTGGCCCAGGGCATGCCTGCCAAGGTCTGGGGGTGGGCAGGAGCCGGGTGCGTCTCCATGCAAGCCACCGTAGGGAGCGGCGGGTACGAACTCACGAGTGGACGTACTCAATGGCCGCCTGAGTAGCGCTGCTCCCCGGAGCAGGCATGGCGGCGGGTTCAGCACAGCCACCCGGCTTGTGTTTCACCTTCCTGCCGTCGCCGCGACGGGACATGCCCCGCAGCACGGTGGGCCACCACCCGTTACGCGTCCGGTGCGGTCGCCGCGCTGGAGCTTTTCGAGGAGCCGGCCGAGGCGGGCGGGGTCCGGGACGAACTGCTCGGCCTCAAGACGGAGTTAAAGGCGTTGCGGGCGGAGCTGGCGCGGGCGCAGTCGCTCAAGCACGTGGCGGAGGAGCGCTGTGTGCGGCTGGAGGCCCGCCTGCTCGCCGCGGAGGCGACCCTCAGCGCGGGGCGCGCGGCCGGCTGGCTCAAGGCGCCGCAGGTGGAGCCGGAGTCCGTGCGGATGGCCCTGAGTCGGGAGTTCGGGCAACGACTGGACCGGTCGCTGGACCTGGCGACGATCGCGGCGGAGCTGTGCGCTCTGCTGGTCCTCCGGGTGGCCGACTTCGTCTCGGTGGACCTGGTCGCCGGTCTGACGGAGGTGGCACGGGACCGGGTGCAGCTCCAACTGGTCCGGTCGGACAAGCTGCTGGTCGAGGTCAGCGACGACGACCACAACCTGCCGTCGATGCGGCCGGCCGACGAACTGGACGAGAGCGGCCGCGGCCTCATGCTGGTCTCCGTACTCGCCGAGCGCTGGGGCACCGCCCGCAAGGCCGTGGGCAAGGTCGTCTTCTTCGAGCTGCCGCTACCACGGGGGTAGCCGGTATCACGAGAGCGGGCCCCGGCGGGGCAACCGGCGGCCCGCTCTTCCCCGGAACCGACTCTGCGTGTCAGACGACGATCTCGACCGCCTCCATGCGCAGCCCCTGGCCGGTCGTCCCGGCGACGGCGACCTGCTTGGCGGCCGCACACTGGAAGCCCAGCCAACCGTGGTTCTGCACATAGGCATCGGCGCAGATCCCGTTGGTCGCGATGCTGACGGCCAGGGCCTCCATCTGCAGCGACTGTCCGGTCGTCCCGACAAGGATGTCCGTGCCGTCCTCGCCGCACCGCCAGCCCTGCCAACCGATGTTCTGCACATTGGCGTCGGCGCAGATGCCGCCGGTGTTGGTGGCGATGATGTCGATCGCCTGGATGGCCAGGCTCTGCCCCTCGGTGCCGTTGGGCTTCCCGTCACAAACCGGCTTCTGCCAGCCGATGTTCGCCACGTGCGTCGCGTAACAGATATGCCGGAGCGGCGCGTTGGGACTGTCGACCTGCGCCTGCCGTAGCGCCGTGACCAGCGCGCCGTGTACGGCAGGGTCCGCGGCGGGCGGGGCACTCTCCGGACCCGCGGCGGGGGCCGCGGCCGCTGGCAGGCCGCCCGGCGCGTTGGCCCGGGCCGGACCGGCGCCGGTCGCGAAGCTGGTCAGCAACAGTGCGGCAAGGAGCGCCGTGGTGGGGGTGCGGCGGCTTCGGTTCATCGCCGTAGGTCCTTCCTGCGCATCGCGGGCCCACCCTCGACGGGCCCGCCTTGGGGTGTGGACCTCGGAACCTAACCCCCGTTCGACGACGGACCATGCGCGCTCCGCCGCACCCCGGGGAACTTGGGCTGTTCGATACCGGGATGTACGCCGGATGCCATGCCCGCAACCGGTGACGGCGGCGTCGCCTACGCCACTTGCCGAATGTGCGACGTCGCGGAGTGCGCCCCCGAATCCGACAATGCACGGATGTGCTCAAGGACCTCACGGTGCCATCGTGTCGACCAGCTGCCAGCCGTACGGTCCGGGAGCGGGTCGGACAAGGGGGACCGGATGGGTACACGGACGACGGCAGCGCTCGCACTGACCGGGAGCATCCTGGCCGTGACGGCGATGGCGCCTTCAGCGGTGGCAGCGCCCGCACAGTGGAAGGAGGCGAACTACCAACTCCGCTTCATCGATACGCTCCACGACACCTGACACGTCTGCGTCGGCGGCTACAACCAGCGGGAACAGTACGTCGGGCACTGCTGGAACACCCCGACGAGGGTGACCGACTTCTCCGGCTGGTACTGGCACGGGTGCATCCACGTCATCGGCTACAACGCCAACTGGAAGCAGAAGCGGTGGGACCTGCACGTCGGCTGGGTCAACGACTGGTCCCGCAACGGACAGTTCGTCTCCTTCTCCAACGACGACAGCAGTTTCTGCTCCTGACCGAGCAGCCCTGCACACCCACCGGCATCCCTGGGACGCCACCCACACCCCGCCCAACTGCCGCACCTGACAGCGAAGTCACACTCCCACGGCGGAGGATGACGCTGCACCGGAGACGTCCCGAGGCCCCACCACCCCGGCGCCAAGGTGCCCCGCCTTGCCCAACCCTTCCCGGAAGACCGGGAGTACGTCGTACTCCGTGCCACGTCCCGGCATCTCAAGCTTCTTCAGCTGCCCCCCGACGATGTGGGACACCAACGGCACCGGCAGACCATCCGGCCAGAGCCCGGTGCGCTTGCCCTCGGTGAGCACCCGCCGAAAAGCCCCGGTGGAGCCCCGCAGATTGCGACCGTTCGCCTTCAACTCCTCCGCGCCGCACTCGCCTTCACCCTCGACGACCTGCAACAGAATCTGCTGAGCACGGGGCGGAAGCCGGTCATAGTACGAGCAGACCCGCTCCACCGTCCAACGGTCATCGGGCACCGCAGTCACGACGGCAGCCGGCATGGCAGCGAGGGCAAGCAGCTTCTCAAGCACCTCGGGGGTCGGATTCTCCACGGTGATCGTGATCTTCATAGCCGACACCCTTGCAGCCCAGCGGCCCCGAACACAAATAACTCCACTAGACATGCAACAGACATTGGACACGCCTCAGGCTCCGATTCTGCACCGCTCTACGCACACACAGACACACCTGCCCACCCTGATGAAGAGCAGCACCACCGAGCCAGTGGTCGACGAACTGATGGAGAACAACCCAGGCACTCGTTCGCACTCAACGATGTCGCCCCGAACCCGACCCTGGCGGAGAATCCGGCCGACGACTTCACTCCGCCCGGCCGGCGCGCACCAGCCAGACCCACACCGAACAGTCACGTTGCCTCGCCCGCTGATGCGCGATCGACACGTACCTCGGCGAGAGGATCTCACCGCGTTCAGCGAAGAACTGCCACTGCTCCCGGTGGTGATCGACGAGGTCGCCAACTACACCCGACACTCCGATCGCAAGGCCCGCGAACGGTTCGAGGCCCAGTTGCTGGCCATCGCCAGCCAGGGGCCAAGTTCGGCAACCGCCTGTGGCTGATCACCCAAAAGCCCTCCGCCGACGCCCTCTCCACCGCGATGCGCACCAACCTGTCCGCGCGCATCTGCCACCGGGTCGACACCGCCGAGGACTTCCTCCACCTGTTCCCGGACCGCCGGGAGCTTGAAGTCAGCGCCGCCGACCGCGAAATGCTCCAGAGTGTCTCCATCGCCTCGATCGGCGACATGCGCACTCCCGTGCGGATTCGCTCGGTCTACCTGCCCACCGAAGCGTGCTGGCAGATCAGCGACGCCATCTGCCGCGCAGCCCACCAGGTTCGCGAACTGCCGGATCACAGCAACTACGTGAAGGCCGCCTGATGTCCGCCCAGCTGCGCCTCCGCGCCAGATCCCGGCGGGCCTCCGCTGCCCGCAGACCCTCACCCGACAGGGGCGTGACCTTCCCCTTCCGCCCCTTCCAGGGCCCACCCCTCCCATGACTTCCGGCGCGCTCGCGCCGTACCCCAGAAGGGTCATACCCTCATGACGTTCGACGCCACCGGCTCCCAGCAAACTCCCGTGGTCGCGGCCAAGGACCTCGCCACGCTCGGTCCCTTCAACCAGCTCCCTGGCCTGGTCCGCCAACTCACCACCCTCAGAGCGTGCTCCGGCCCCGTCCGCCTCGATGGCCACCGGAGCGAGGTCGACACCGCGACCGGTCTGATCCTGCGACACCTCGACTCCGGCAAGATGCCCGCCGGGTGCCTGCTCGTGCGTTGCGGAAACCGCCCCGCCACCCGATGCGCTTCCTGCGCCGAAGTCTACCGCCAGGACACCTTCCAGCTCATCACCGCTGGCCTGCGCGGCGGCAAGACCGTCCCCGACACCATCGCCCGCCACCCCAGGGTCTTCGCCACCCTCACCGCCCGGTCCTTCGGACCGGTCCACAACCGCCCCACCGGCCCGTCCGGCTCCACGCGCCGCTGCCGCTGCGGCCGCTCCCATGCCGAGGACGTACCAGCGACGCGGCCTCATACACTTCCACGCCGTCATCCGCCTCGACGGGCCCAACGGCAACACCGACCTCCCGCCCGCCTGAGCCACGGTCGACCTGCTCACCGACGCCATCCGCGCCGCCGTCGCTCGCACGCACGCACGTCGCAGGACCCGAACTCGGCAGCAGCGAGGCGGCGTTCGCGTTCGGCAGCCAGCTCGACATACGGCCCATCCGGACCACCGATTTCGACCACGGTGGCCAGATCGCCGAGCGGGCCGTCGCCGCCTACATCGCCAAGTACGCCACCAAAGGAGCCGAAGGAACCGCCGGAACCCTCGACGGCCGCCTACGCCTGATCGGCGAACTCGCCCAGTGGGACCTCCCCGTCCACGCCGAGAAGATGATCCGCACCGCCTGGGAACTCGGTGCACGCCCCGAACTCGCCCATCTCAGGCTCAGGTCCTGCACACATGCTCGGCTTCCGAGGACACTTCTCCACCAAGATCCGCACCTACTCCACTACCCTCGCCGAACTCCGGCAGGCACGCGCCGACTGGCAGCACGCACAGGCCACGCCCCCGGCAACCGGACCCGACGACGCGTCGACGCTCGTCCTCTCGCACTGGGCGTTCTCCGGCATCGGCCTCACCCCCAAACTCGCGCGGCTGGCCTCAGCCGTGGCACCGCCGGCCCAGCGGGCGGGGGTGGCCTCTCATGCGTGACGACGAACTCCTCACCGTCCCCGAAGTCATGGCCGACTCAAGGTCAGCCGCTCTACCGTCTACGACCTCATCCGCACCCGGCGCCTCGCATCGATCAGCGTCGGCCGCGCGCGCCGCATCCCCACCCTGGCTCTCGCCGACTACATCCACGCTCACCTGGAAGAAGCAGCCTGATGATCACACCCCGAAGCTCCCGCAAGTACCGCGCCAACGGCGAAGGCACCATCTACCAGCGCCGCGACGGCCGCTGGGAAGCCGCCGGCTACGTCCTCGCCACCGACAGCAGCCGCAAGCGCGTCCGCGTCTACGGCACCACCCGCAAGGAAGCCGCCGACAAGCTCACAGACCGCATCGCCGCCAGCAACCAGGGCCGACCCGTCGCCGCTGCCAACAGCAACGTGGCCACGTACCTCGGGTACTGGCTCGATAGCGTCGCCGTCCACCGCCTCCGCGAGAACACCCACACCCGCTTCCGCACCTGCATCCGCCTCTACGTCATGCCCAGCCTCGGCCGGAAGAAGATCGCCCATCTCACCGCCAAGGACATCCGCACCTGGCTCGACCAGCTCCGCACCACCTGCCAGTGCTGCGCTCGCGGGCTGGACAACCGGCAGCGTTGCTGTGCGATCGACCGGTGCTGCGGCAAACGGCTGTCCCCGCTCACCGTCACCTACGTGCACTCCGTCCTCAAGTCCGCCCTGGAGCACGCCGTCCGTGAAGACGAGCTGCCGCGTAACGTCGCCCGCAACATCAAGACCGGCACAGCGCGGCCTCGTCGCTTCGAACCGCTCACCGTCGCCGAGGCTCGCCGGTTCCTGGCATCAGCCGAGGGTCACCGGCTGCAGGCACTCTTCGAACTCGCGCTACGCACCGGCCTGCGCAAGGGCGAACTCCTCGGCCTGCGCTGGGAAGACCTCGACCTCGACACCGGCACGGCCAGCATCCGCCGCACCCTCCAACGCACCCGCACCGGCGGCCTCACCTCCCTCCCGACCAAGACGATCAGCTCCGAACGGCGCATCGCCGTCCCCACCGAATGCGTCCACTCGCTCAAGCGTCACCGCGAGCGACAGGACCGCGAGCGCATTGCGGCCCGACATGCCTGGAAGGGCAGCGGGTACGTCTTCTCCACGCCAGACGGCTCGGCCATCGACCCGTCGAACCTAACCCGGCTCTTCACCGCGCTATGCCGGACTGCCAGGCTTCGCCGCATCCGGTTCCACGACCTCAGGCACACCGCCGCGACCCTCCTCCTCGAACAGGGCGTCGAGCTCGTCGTGATCAAGGAGCTACCCGGACACGCACACATCGGCATCACCGCCACCGTCTACGCCCACGTCCGCCTCCGGCTCCAGCGCCACGCCATCGATACCCTCGGCAACGCCCTCCGGGCCACCGAGGCCCCTGACGAACCGCCAAGTGCAGAACCCGTCCACTGACGTTGCCGTCAGAGTTGCCGTCAAAGGCACCTGAAAGGCCCTCCGAGATAAGTCTCGGAGGGCCTTTCATATTCCACGTTTAGGGCGCCAGATCGGGCATCGGCTGGGGCCTTAGACCGCCACATGCGCGAACTGACGATAGCCTCATGACCAACTCAACAACGAGGCTACCCGGCCGAAATACAAGGCGCGCTCCTGATACTCCTCGCGATAATGCGCGAGGCAGGCCAGATAGGCAGGCCTCACCTCAGATCCGGAAGAAATCGAAGAAATGTCACGAGCTTGACTTTCCATCTCCCGCTTACAAAACTCGCCCGGGCCCAAACCGCGAGATGAAACAATATCATCCAGATTTCCCCACGCCTGGGTCGCCATGAACATAAGCCGCCGCGCTCGAGCCGCGGGCTGCTCCTGCTCGAAGTCAATCGACATTAGAGCCAGATCGACAGAAAGGCTCCGATAGTAGTTCGGACTTTCGACATCGTCGCGGTAGGGAAACCTTGCTGAATAGCGCGTTAGCGAGACCACCTGTGGGGCGATGTCGGCACACTCACCCCAGGCCCGCACAAGGGCCCCAAGGTCCCCAGCGCACGGAAAATCGCCAAGCGCCGCCACGGCAAGCAGGCGCGCCGAGCAGAGCAGCCCGAACGCACCGGCACGGTCGAGTGTGTCCAGCGCCTCGTAATTCGGGAAGTTCACCAGCCCTCCCCTGGACGCAGCACAAGTCGCCAGTCCGTATAGCCCATCCTCGACGAGGGCCGAGATCCGATGGCACTTGGAACCATGCTGAACGGCGGGGCCGCGGTTCGTCCGTAGCAGGCATTGCACATGTTCGTCGATGACCCCATTTCCAGTAGCTCGTACCCGCGTTCTTTCATCGCCGACATCAATGTACCCTCTGCATGCCCGACACCATGGATGTAGCTCTCTCCTTGACGCCCGGGCGACGTGCCACCGTAACGCGGATCCCATTCCATGGGCAGTCCGGACTGCTCGGTCGCCACCCACGTTTCAGGACCAGCGTTCGGATCTCCAATCTTCCGGACCTGGGCGACAGCCACCGTTGATTTCGGGTCAGCCCGAAGTCCGTAGAGTTCAACGGCGCGGTCGAGCGTTTCACCGCAATTATGAACGAGAACCGGTGTCGTGCCGGCCAGCACATAGTACGTGTGGGTGTGGTCGATGGTGAGGTTGTAGGCAGAGATTGGGTCGACCTGGTAGTTGCGGACCGACGTGACCCTGACAGCATCGCCTGCGGCAGTCAGGAGTTGGTCCCCCAGGCGAAGGTCGACCGCGTCAACCCACCGTTTAGCGGTGACATCCCAGTATGGGTGGTGCTGGGTCGAGGTTACGGTTACGGCCGATGCGGTGGCACTACTGGTCTCCCCATCGGCTGAGATGGTCAGTTGTAGGTCAGTGAAGTCCTTGTCGTTGGGGGTGATGATGGTCTGCGTGACGCGTTCCGCAGCGGTCTTGCCACTCCCAGGGTTGGTTGCGGTGACTTGGTCGCCGATGGTTAGCTGCTCGATCGGCTTGGCAGTTCCGTCCGCGAGCAGGACCTTGGTGCCGGCTGGGAAGCTGTTGCACGAGCGCCAACCGGTTGGCGCCTCCGGATTAGCGGCGTAAACGTCGCCTACTGCGGCGGGAAGGTATCCCCCTGAAGCCCATTCAGCGCTCATTGGGTCGCCCCCGTTGCGCATCGCCCAGTCTATGTAGGTGTCCATTGGGCCGGGCTTGCCCTTATTCTCGCGGTCGCCCCAGTGGATGATTTTGTGGGCGACGTCTATCGGCCCGATAGCGATCGCGCCAAGCCCGAAAAGGAAGTCCTTATTGTTGCCCTCGTGACCTTCCTTTGAGTTCTTGTTGCATCGGCCGCCGCTGCACCTGACCGCGTACTGCTCACGAACTGTTTTATGGGTTCGCCAGTAGGTGTATGCCGAGTATGCCTCAAAGTCTTCCGTCTTTTTGTTCTCTTTTACGATCTGGTCGTAGTCACGTCCCGTGCCTGTCGGCGTGATGCCGCCGGTGCATGCGTACATGCCGTTGCCGCACTCTTCGAAGTGCTGGCCTGACGGGTCGGCGAGGTTGACGGGGTTGTTGTTGCTGTAGGCGTAGGCGTTCCACTGCTGTGGGGACGCGAGGTCGATGATCGGGTCGGGGTTGAGGAATCGGCCGGTGGTGGGTTGGTATTCGCGGGCGCCGAGGTTGGTGAGGCCGGTGGCGTCGTCCTTGGTTCCTCCGACGAAGCCGTGGTCGCCGGCCCAGGTGGTGGGCTGGGTGCCGCGGGGGTTGCCGAAGGGGTCGGAGGGACGCCGGGTCTCGGTGAGGGTGGTGCCGTCGATGGCGAAGGTGCCGGTGCCGTGGTGGTCGGCGATCTGGTAGGTGGAGTTGCCGCCCTGGCGGACCAGGGTGATGCCGCCGGGGATCTGGTAGGAGCGGATGCCGGTGACGGTGGGGGGGTTGGCCGTCGTGTCGTAGACGAGTTCGTCGCCGCCGAGGTTGATGGTGGTCTTGCCGGGGTCGCGGCGGATGAGCTGGTTGCCGCCTGCGTCGTAGAGGTAGGTGGTGGGTCCGGCGGTGCCGGTCTTGCTGTAGGAGGCGAGCTTGTTCTCGCTGTTCCAGCCGAGGGTGGCGGTGCCGGAAGTGTCGGTGACGGCAGTGGTGTTGCCCACGGCGTCGTACTGGGCGCTGCTGCCGGTGGCGCCGGTCGGCCCCGTGCTGGTGGAGCCGGTCAGGGCATGCGGTCCGCCGGTTCCGCCGCCGGTGTTGGCAGCGGTAGTCGGGGTGTTGACCGTCCCAGCGGCCGGGAAGGTCTGGTTGGTGGTGGTGTCCTTGGTGGTGTCACCGGAAGGGTCGTGCTGGACGAGCTGGGTGCGGTTGCCGGTGAGGTCGTAGCCGTAGCTCTGCCAGTATGCGGCAGGTCCCCCGACGGTGGTCCTCAGCGGAGCCTGGGCGCCGCTGGTGGGCGATGAGTTGGCGCAGGCGCCGATTCCGCCGACCGTGGGCTGGGCGGCCTGGGTGAGCGTGCCGGTGTCCGTCCAGGCGGTGGTGAGCCGACTGAGGTAGTCATAGCCGAAGCACTGGAGGTCAGTGGACGACGGGGTGTTGTCCGGGATGTTCCGGATCGCCGTGAGCTGGCCGGCCGGGTTGTAGGTGTAGGTGAGCTGCTGGACGGCGCCGGTGGCTGCGGTCTGCTTGTCGACGAACTGCTGTAGGGGGCGGCCAGTGGATTCGTCGTAGGTGTTGGTGACCACTATCTGGGTGCCCCAGGGGTTCACCGTGGAGCGGATGTTGCGTCCGTAGGCGTCCCAGTCCGAGGACAGGTCGTAGGTGACGCTGCCGCCGAAGGTACTCAGCGGTCCGTTGGAGTCATAGTGGTACTGGACGGTCTCGCCGGCGATGTCACCCACGGTGGAGCGACTGTCTTTGGTCACGGCGCCGGTCGTGGGGTCGTACTTCGCCTGGTAGGTGTAGGTGAACGGGGTGGCGCCCTGGCCGATCTCGGTGCCGGGGATCGTGATGGTGGTCTTGGTCGGGTGGTAGGCGGTGTCGTAGGCCAGCACGGAGCTGGTGTAGGTGATGCCGGAGGCTCCGTTGACGTAGCGGGTCGAGGTGGCGGGCTTGCCTGTGACGACGCTGTCGTAGGTGAAGCCGGTCAGCTGGTTGGCCGGCGCGACCGTACCGGAGTAGGTGCCCGTCACGCGGCCGAGCAGGTCGTAGGTGTAGGCGATGGTCTGCCCGCGCGCGTCCGTGGCGGTGGCGAGACGGCCTGCGGTGTCGTAGGTCTTGGTGCTGGTCCCGGTGTCCGGGTCAGTGCCTGTGATCTCTCGGCCGCGCTGGTCGTAGCCGTGGGTCCAGGTGTTGCCTGCGGCGTCCTTCTGTGTGGCCAGGTGGCCGTCCGGGTTGTAGGTGTAGGAGGTGATGTCGGCGTCGGTCGGGTTGCCGGTGGCGGTGGTGGTCTTGTACTGCCAGAGTTGGGTCGTGTGACCGCGTGCGTCGGTGATCGTCGAGGCCGGGGTGGCGCCCGCGGGCGGTGTGACGTCGGTCCGGTCGACGCCGGGGTAGGCGGTGGTCGTCGTGGTCTGGGTGACCCCGTAGGCGACGAACTGCTGGGTCACCGGGCGCCCGAGGCCGTCGTAGACGTTGTAGGTCTGGCCCGGGACCTTCTTGGTGTCGGTGTCGAACGACGTGGTGCTTGGCGCGCTGTCCTTGTTGTACCAGGGGCTGTTGGCCCGGGTGACGCGGCCCTGAGAGTCATACACCGTGTCGGTGATCAGCCGGCCGTTGTAGGCGGAGAGTGCCGGGGTCGCCTGCGACTGGACGGTCCGTCCCTCACCGTCCATGATGTCGATCTTGACGGCGTAGGTGTCGTTCGCCTGCTGATTGGGGTTCGCCTGTAGGTCGGAGGTGGTAACGGTCGGAGGCATGGCGGCGCCGTTGACCACGCCAGGGAGTGTGTAGGTGAAGGTCTTGTTGGCGCCGGCCTTGGTGTCCCGGCCTGGCAGCCACAGACCGGTCGCGCGGCCGAGCTGGTCGTAGGCCTCGGTGGTCGTGCGGCCGTTGGTGTCGGTCGCCGTCAGCGGTAGTGCGCGGGCAGTGTCGTACGTGGTGGTGGTGGTCCGGCCGTTGGCCGCGTCGCTCGCACCGGCGGGGGCCGGGCTGGTGACGGTGACGCTGTTGGGCAGTTCACCCGCGTTGGCCGCCGTGTAGGCGGTGGTGACGGTCGCGCCGTTCGGGTGCGCGCTGTCGGTCGCGTTGGGGTCAGTCGCGGCGGTGATGCGCCCGTAGCCGTCGAACGTCGCGTTCGCCGCACTGAACTGCGGTGTCCCGGACGAGTCGAAGTGGTCGAGAGTCAGTGCGCTGGTCGCATCGTGCGCTGCGCCGAGCTGTCCGAAGGCCTGGCCGTCGTACAGGGTCCGGGTCCAGGAGACGGTGTTGGACGCCGTGGCGGTCGCGGTGCACGCGTTGGCACCGGAGATCGCAACGGACTCAGAGGCCACCTCCTGGACCTGCGGGTCCGGTCCGGCGGCGTAGCCGGTGCGGGTGCAGATGTCCGGCAGGCCGTCTGCGCTGTTGAGGGAGGTGCTGACGCGGTTGCCGTGCGAGGGGTCGGTTGTCGTGGTGGTGGTGCCGGCCTGCCAGGTCCCGTCGGCCTTGAGCGACTTCGTCGTGCTGGCCGTTGTCGTGGTCGTGTACTGGGCGAGGAGGGCGGGCATTCCACCGCCCTGGTTGTGGGTTGCGGTGGTGACCGGGCCGCCGCTGAGGGACTTCACCGTGTAGCCGGTGATGGTTCCGGTGGCGTCGGCGCTGGTGTAGGTGTCGGTTTCACGGGTCTGGCCGGAGAGCCAGTCGGAGTCGGTGGCCCCGCCGCCCATCGGGCCGGCGGCCTGGACGCTTCGGCTGGTGCCGTTCGCGAGGACGTCGCCGTCCATGCCCTGGTAGAAGGTGGTCGACTTCTTCGACTTCGGCCCGTCGTTGCCGCTGCCGGACACCTCGGTGACGGAGGCGTAGCCGCGGAACTGGTCCCAGGTGCGGTTCTTGTCCTGGGTCGACGGCGAGTTGGTGCGGTGCCAGGCGGCGTTTCCGTAGGTGTAGTCGGTCTCCATCGGAACCGAATGAGGAGTGCCCGGGTCCACGGTCACGCTGGCGACCGGGTAGCGCAGGAACCAGTCGTCCACGGGCGCCGCGCCAGCGACCGAGCCGGGCGGGTTCCACTTGACGTTGTAGCAGGAGAGGGTGTCACTGTCGGCGGAGGCCGGCATGACGTTGTTCTGCCGTGAGCAGCCCGCGGGGGCGTAGTTGACGCCGATGGTGCTGCCGGTCTCGGTGGTGATCACCTGGATGCGGGGCCGGTTGTAGGCCGGCGGTGCGGGGACCAGGTTGGTGCCGTCCACGCGGTTGGGCAGCAGCTGGGAGGTGAAGGACACCGGGGGCAGGGTGATCGAGTTGCCGGTGGCCTGGGGGTCCTGGCCGGTGCGCTGGATGGAGGCTAGCCAGGGGACCTGGGTGTTCTCGGTGGCGTTCTGCACGTTGATGAACGTGTGGTTGAGCGCGTAGGAGTCCACGGTCTGGTAGCTGCCGTTTACCTTCACCTGGGTGGCCAGAGAGGCCAGCCACTTGGTGGTCCAGTACGTCGGACCATAGACGGTGCAGGGGTTGATGGCGTCGCACTGCTGGTCCAGCGGGACGTCGGGCCAGTTCGCCGCGTTGGCCGCGGTGCGCTGGGACGGGTCGCAGGCCGCGGTGGAGGTGACGCATCGCTCGGAGCTGTTGAAGACGATCTTCGCGGCGGGCTGGTAGGTGCCGTTGTTGTTCAGCTGGTCCGAGAGGAGCTGGCCGTAGCCGATCGTGGCGGGCACGCCGGCGCGGGTGTAGGCGGCGGGGGTGCCGTTGCCGTTGTTCTGGGCGCCGCCGCGGGAGTAGTAGTTCGTCTCGGGCGCATAGGTGTAGGTGGTGAGGTTGCCGTGCGGGTCCACGACGAAGTCGAGGTTCCAGCGCCAGGCGCTCTGGCACCACGAGCCCTGGCCCTTGGCCGGGTCGTAGCACGGGTCGCCGCTGTTGGGCGAGTAGACCGGGACGGTCCACGCCGAGCCGCTGTCCGCGCCGAGCGTGGTGGGGTTGCCGTTCGCGTCCGGAACGTGGTTCAGGCCGAAGTAGGACACCGTGCCACCGGTATCGGTGACCTTGATGTAGGAGCCGTTCCAGGTGCCGTTGGTGGCACCGGTCAGGAACTGGATCTTGGTGCCGTCATCGTCCTTGAGGCGCCAGGTGCAGGCCGACTGCTCCATCGCCGCCGGGGCGTTGGACTGGCAGGAGGCGTCGTCGGGCACCAGCTGGCCGGAGTGGCCTCCCAGTGACATGGTCAGGTTCGCACCGCCCCAGCACTGGTCACCGGAGTTGGTGATTCCGTCCAGCGAGCAGGGCTTGTAGGACCGCTCGATGAAGCCGGCGCCGAGGTCCCAGCCGTCGCCGATCCAGGAGGCCTGGGCGTTCGTCGACGAGGTCAGGCCGTCCACCGACGCCGAGTCGTAGGACAGTGACACCTTCGGAGCCGAGCCGGCCAGCGCCGGTGGCACCTGCACGGGATATCCGTAGGTGAACGCGCCGGACGATCCGCCCGCGGTCCAGCCCTGCGAGACGCCGAGCGGGGTCGCCGCGTAGGTTCCGGCCCCACTCGACGCCCCGGACACCACACCGACCGTCGTGGAGGTGGTGGTGGAGCCCGCATAAACCGCGCGGGCCGTGCCGGAGGCCTCGGTGGCGGTCTTGGTGGCCGGAGTGATCGAAGACTTCGCAATGCCTGTTCCGGTCAGCGGGACGTCGGCGACGAGCTTCTTCGTCGACGCGTCGTAGTGCGACTCCAACGGCGTCTGCTTCCGGCAGTCGGCGGACTGCGGCGTCGTCGTCGCACACTCCGGCAGGACCACCAGGTGGGCCCGGGCAGCCCAATTCGCGCCGAACGCGGCGTCCAGGTTGGATGCGTCGACGCCCAGGCGAACCGGTGCGTCATCACCTGAGCCGGGGCGGGTGAGGGTCACCGCCACGCCGGGAATCCCGGCAGCCGCCGAAGCCTTGCTGTCGGCCACATCGACCTGGATCGTCTGCCCCGCGGCCGAGGAACCGGCCAGCGGTGCGATCGTGACCGGGAGACCTGAGGCCTTGGCCTCGGAACCGGCCTGCGGCTTCTCGCCCTCGCCCAGCGGGTGTGCATCGGGTGCGGATCCGAGCGTCACCGTCGTGTGACCGACCGGAACCGCTTTCGAGTCCTTCGGTGGGGTCCATGTCGGCGGCACCGGGTGCTCCGGCTTCGGGACCGGAACCGGCGCGGCGTTCTGCCCGGCGACCGAAGGCGTCTTCGGCAGCGCGGTGTTCGGCGGAGACCACTTACGTGAGTAGTCCGGCCCATCGGCTGCCGCGGCGAGCGGCAGGGGCGCCAACAGCGAACCGATGACGGCGGCCGTTGTGACGGCCGCGAGCCGTCCGCGCAGTCTCCCCCTCCTGCCCTTTACCCTCTCGGAGCCTGATCGTTGTATAAATGACACGCTTTCACGTCCCCCAAGTATTAAAGCCCCCTGCGAATGCGGGAGGCGCATCCTGCATTCGAACCGCCGAATGCTAGCGAGACTTGACATTGGATAGTCAAGACTTATCCCCTCGTGAGGCTTCTCACGGAGGTCCACGAATCGACCATTTCGACCCAAGCCGGGACTTCGTCATCGAATTTGAGTTGGCCAGTGTCAGTACGTCCCCCTACCGTGCCTCTGGCCTGTGTCCATGCAGGTCATCCGTGTTCTTTGGGGGGAGTTTCCCGTTTTGAACAGAAAGCGCCGCTACAACGGCGTGCCGCTCAGGGCATTGACTGCGGCGGCCGTTCTCGCACTCACCACTGGCCTCTCTAACCTCTCTGGCCTCACCGCTCACGCCGCCGACGCACCGTCAGTACCTTCACAAGCCACGATCGACGCCACCACCGCGCAGAAGTCGCAGGAACGTCCGCCCGCGAACGCAGTCGAGCAGGCCATCGCCCAGGCCAAGGCCACACAAAAGAACGTTCCGGTCGACTCGCTCACCACCGAGTACAGCGAGACCGTCGCCACCCCTGATGGCCACCTCGCGCTCACCAGCCACCTGGAGCAGCAACGGGTGCGCCGAGGCAGCGCCTGGCAGGGGCTGGACGCCACCCTCGTGGCCAACCCGGACGGCACCTTCTCGCCGAAGTCCGCGGCCGGGCAGGTGGCCCTGTCCAAGGGCGGGGACGGCCCGCTGGCGACCATGACCAGTTCGGACGGGAAGAAGCTCGCACTGTCCGCCCCGTTCGCGCTGCCCACGCCCACCGTCAGCGGGGACAGCGCGGTCTACCCGTCCGTCGCACCCGACATCGACCTCAAGGTCACCGCCACCAAGCTCGGCGGCCTGACCACCGTCCTGGTCGTCAAGACCCAAGCCGCGGCGGCCAACCCGGCCCTGAAGAACCTGCACTTCGGGACCACCCTCGACGGCGTCACCGTCAAGAGTGACGAGCACGGCAACGTCACCGTCGTCGGCACCGACGGCAAGCCCCGCTGGGTCTCCCGCACCCCGCAGATGTGGGACAGCAGCACGCCTCCCGCCGCACCCGCCCCGAGCGTCCCCGCGCCCGTGACGAAGACCGCCTTGACCTTCCGAGCAGCCACGGCAGACACGCCCGCTCCCGCACCGACCGATGCGGGCCAGGCCCCGACCGCCGGCTCCGACACCGGCCCCGGAACGGCCTCCAAGGTCTCCACCATGCCGGTCAAGGCCGACAACAACGGCATCGACCTCACCCCCGACCAGGACCTCCTGGCCCACGGCACCGCCCCCTACTACATCGACCCCGACTACCTGCCCTGGACCCTGACCGGCAACTCCTGGACCTGGGTCCAGTCCACCCACGACGGATCCAACAACTGGATGCACCAGGGCCCCGGGAACGCCGACCACCCGGGCGTCGGCAAGTGCGGCTACTACCCCCACGGCGGCAGCTGCTCACCCGCCGACATCGAGCGCAGCTTCTACCAGTTCGACATCAGCGCGCTCGGCGGTACGGTCATCCACTCCGCGACGATGACCATGCAGGAGTACTACTCCGCCGACCACTCCTGCACCAACAAGTACCCGCTCAACCTCTACGTCACCAACGGGCCGATCGCCTACGGCACCACCTGGTCCAACCAGCCCGGGCAGCAGGGCGGTCAGCTCGGCGACACGGCCCTGGTCGGCGGCACCGGACAGCCGGACTGCCCCGGCAGCGTGCCGTTCAATTTCGACATCACCGGCGCGATGAAGCAGTACGTCAACTACGGGCAGCTGACCTTCGGCCTCTACGGCGACGAGAGCAACCAGAACGCCTTCAAGCGGTTCACCTACCAGCCCGCGCTGTCCGTGATGTACGACCGGGTGCCCAACGTGCCCACCAACCCCGGAGTATGGCCGGCCCCCACGACGGTCAGCCCCGCGGCGACGAACCAGTCCTGCGGTGACGGCAACGCCAACGACTGGGCCTGGCTCGGCGCCGGCTCCGCCCAGAACAACGCCGTCTGGCTCAACGCCACCGTCACCAGCCCCACCCAGGCCCAGGTCAAGACCTGGGACCACATCTGGGACTACAACTCCTCCAACGGCGCCAGCGGCGACACGCCCTACGTCAACAGCGGCGGCACCACCAGCTTCCAGCTCCCCGCCGGCCTGATCCAGGACGGCCACGCCTACGGCTACAACATGCAGGCAAAAGACGGCCTGGACGACACCCCTTGGTCCGCCTCCACACCGAACTGCTACTTCAAGGTCGACCTCACCCCGCCCACCGTCACCTTCCCCACCACCGTCACCGACACCGGCAAGCAGTTCCCGCCCAGCGGCAACGGCCAGACCCCCCAGCTCTACGCCGGCCAGAGCGGCGGCATCCCCTTCACCGCCACCGACCCCAACCCCAGCGGCGGCTACACCTCCGGCGTGGCCTGCCTGCGCTGGAGCTTCGACCCCCAACTCGTCGACTCCACCTGGCAGTGCGGCAGCGCCATGCCCAGCGGCCAGATCCAGGTGACCGCCGGACGCTGGGGCACCAACGTCCTCTACGTCCAGGCCGAGGACAACGCCGGCAACCTCTCCCCGGTCGCGCAGTACTCCTTCTACGCCCCGTGGAACCCCAACAGCCCCGCCCCGACCTTCGGTGACGTCACCGGTGACGCCCTGCCCGACATCGTCACCGCCGACCCCAACGGCGACCTGCGCGCCTACAGCACTCCCGCCACCGGCGGAAAGGCCCCGCTCGCCGCCCCGAAAGTCAACTCCCCCGGCCACGACTCCTGGGCCAACTACCGCACCACCCACCGCGGAAGCCTGCGCGGCGGCAACAACGTCGACGACCTCATCGTCCACAAAGACGGCGACAGCACTCTCAACTTCTACAAGAACCCGGGCACCACAGCCATTGGTGTCTTCGACAGCAAGATCCCACTGGCCAAGCCCGCCTGTGACCCGAAAGTGACCGACTGCACCGGCTACAACGCCGCCAACTGGTCGACTACCCTGCAGATCGCCGCCAGTGGCGACCCCAGCACCAGCAAACTCGACACCGGCAAGAAGTTCATGAACCGCACCGGCCTGTTCACCGTCGAGACCAGCCCGGACAGTAACGGCGCCCTCTGGTTCTACCCCACCTACCAGGACGCCACCTTCGGGTCGCCCATCAAACTCGCGGCCACCGGCTGGAAGGACTGCGACCTCATCTCCCCCGGCGACTGGGCGAACCAGGGCCACCCCGGCCTGTGGGCACGCAATCGAGCCAACGGGGACCTGCGCGGCTACACCTTCACCACCATCACCGCCACCGTCACCGACGACTTCGGCAACACCACCAGCTACCCCACCATCACCGGCATCGCCACCGACACCAAGATCGGCTACGGCATCACCAGCGCCAACTGGCCCGTCGTCGGCTCCGACGGCGACCTCACCGGCATCGGCTCGCCCACCCTCTGGGCCCTGACGCCCAATGGCGTCATCCAGACCTTCACCGGCCACGCCACCACCACCGACCCCTACTACACCTGGACCAACGGCTGGACCAACGCCCTGAGCGTCTACGCCGAGAACAGCCCCGTCGCCTACACCGCCCAAGCGGGCAAGTGCATGGACATAGCCAACGCCAGCAACGCGAACGGCACCGCCGTCCAGCTGTACGACTGCAACGGCAGCGACGCCCAGAAGTGGACCTTCGAGCCGGACGGCAGCCTCCGGGCCCTCGGCCACTGCCTCGACGCCACCGGCCGCGGCACCGCCAACGGCACCCAGCTGCAGATCTGGGACTGCGGAAACGGCGCGCCGCAGCAGACCTTCGTCCCCCGGCCCGACGGCAGCCTCTACAACCCCGCCTCCGGCCGCTGCATCGACCTCCCCGGAGGCACGGTGACCAACAGCGCCCGACTCCAACTCTATGACTGCAACAGCAGCCCGGCCCAGAAGTGGAATGCCCTGGTGCGCAGCTGAACTCCCCGGCGTTGAGCTGACCGAAGAGGTGCCCCTGCCCGAACGTCGGGCAGGGGCACCTCCCGCATAGTGGGCTGGGCTTCGGCGTAGTCGGATGGCGTCCGGTTTGTGATCGTCGGAGGGCCGGAGAGTGCAGCTCGGAGCGCCGAACGCGGGGTGGAGAGTCCGGTCAGCCCGAGAGCGGTTGGGCGGCTGAGACAGCGACCCGGTCGCCGAAGCGGCCGCGCAGGTCTGCCTGGGCGCTGGACAGATTTCCGCTGACGCCGACCTCCACCACGCCGCGAGCGAAGCTCACCTCCGAACCGTCGCCCACCATGACGATGCTGTAGTCGCTCGTGTGCCCTATCAGTGCCGTGACCCGGTTGCGGATGGCGGCCAGCTCGCTGATCGAGCGCGGCGCATCGCGCAGGTCTATGCGCACGCTCAGGCCCAGGTGAGCGAGGGCCGCGTCGAAGCCGCCACCACTCGGCTTCCGGTAGACGATGACGCAACCGTCCGGAACATCCACCACCAAGCCCGCGAAGGCGTCCTGGTAAGAGCGGCTGAGGCGTGAGATCGCGTCCGCGGCCGTGTCCAGCTGCTGCTGGTCCGGTCGGCCCGAGCTCGGCGGAGGGCTTACGGTGACACTCAGCGAAGGGCTCACGGCGACGGCAGACGCGGCGGTACTTGTCGGCGCAGGAGCGGACGGCGTGACATTGGTCTGTCCGGCACAGGCTACGCAAGCCAGCAGAGCGGTCAAGGCCAGGGTGACAGCGGTCAGGTGTATCGGCGTTCGGGTACCGGGCATCGATCCAGCCTCACTACATCGGCGACGGCTGATGATCGTACGCGGGCACGAAGCGACGTGAGCAAAGAAGGTGTGCACGGCTTCCAAGATCATGGAGTTCTCTGTGCCCCGTGACCCGAGTGGAATCCCGTGCCTGCCGACGCATCATCCCCGATTCCGACTGCCCTTGACCAGCTCTACGAGCAGCCCGAGGCGGCTGCTGGGGAGGTGCCAGGCCTGCCGGAGCCGTTGGCCCAGGTGCCAAACCCCCGTGATCCGCGTGAAGTGCGGCACGCGCCGGCCGTGGTCGTCGCCCTGACGGCGTGTGCAGTGCTGGCCGGGGCGACCTCGCTGCTGGCGGTCGGCGAGTGATCGCGGACGCCCCGCCGCAGGTACTGGCGCGGCTCGGAGTGCGTCCCGGTCCGGTGCTGCCCCAGGCGGCTGGTGCGGGCCGAGGCCTTGCGAGGATGGGGCGCATGGTCAGCGTTGAGGAGTGGATACGGGTTCGACGGGAACTGCGGTTGGGGCAGCGGCTGTCCGGGACGGTCGCCGCGGTGCCGACGCCCGGTGTGGTCGGGCTGTTCGTGGATCTCGGTCTTCCGGTCGGCGGGTTCGTCGATGTGCTGCTGCTTCCGGCGGACGGGAGCCGGTGGCCGGTGGTGGGGACGGTGACGGAGTTCGAGGTCTGGTGGGCGGACCAGCGGCCGCAGGTGCGGCTCAAGCCGGTGGAACGCCGGTTCCTGCGGGAGGACTTCGACGAGTGGCGGGAGCGGTGGCGGCCGGGGTGGCCGGAGGATGTGCCGGTGGATCAGGCCTGGGTGGAGGCGGAGGCCGCGCCGCTGCGGGAGGCCGGGATGGTCGAGGAGGCCCTGCGTGCGGCCGGATGGCGGCCAGGGCGGCGGGTACCGGTCGAGCGGTGGCGCGGGATGCTGGAGGCGTCGGGGCCGATTCGCATGCACGAGGCGGCCGAGGAGTTCCTCTCGGAGTTCGGCGGCCTGGACGTACGGGTCAGCGGGCCCGGCATCGATGTCGCGAGGACCCGCTTCCACTTCGATCCCGAGCTGGCGGTGGGCGAGGAGGACCGCTTCGCGGAGTGGAGCGCGGACCTCGGGCGGGACCTCTTCCCGATCGGTGAGCTGGACGGAGGCCGGTTCTTCCTCGGCATCGACGGGGACGGCGAGATCTGTCTCGTGGAGACCTGGGTGGCGACGTTCGGGCCGGTCCGGGAGGCCCTGGAGAAGCTCGTCCTGGGGATCGCTCCGCGGCGGATCTCCCTCGCCTGAGGTCGTCGGCCGGAGCACTCAGCCGGCGCCGTGACCGTGCCCTACCGCCGGTTCGAGCAGGGACAGCGTCCGTCGCCGGGCGTCGAGGTGGGCGCGGAGGCCGACCGGCATCGGGAGGTTCGGGCCGGCGTGGCCGAAGTCGACGTTGCCCAGGACGGGGATGTCGCGGTCGCCGAGGACGTCGAGGACGATCTCGGGCAGGGTCGGGGAGGCGCCGGGCTCCAGGCCGCTGATGTCGCGCGGGACGCCGACGACCATGCCGGCGATGCGGTCGAGGATGCCGCTGTGGCGTAGGACGTGCAGGTAGCTCCACACGTAGGAGGCCAGGCCACCCATCTCCTCCCAGAACAGGATCGCGCCGTCGAAGTGTTCGAGGGGGAGGGCGAAGGGGGTCGCCTGGTTCAGGACGATGCGGTTGATCACGCCGCCGATCAGTCGGCCTTCGGCGCGGCCGGGGCGCCAGCACTCCCAGGTCGGGCTGGTGGGCAGGGCGCCGAGCGGCTCGGTGTCGGTGAGCAGCCTGGCGTAGAGCTGTTCGAGTTCCGCCCGGCGCGCCGGGGGTGCGGACTGCCAGTGGCCGCCGAAGCCGGGGACGGCCGCGTCGGCGTGGAATCCGACCAGGCCGGTGCGGGCGTGGAGGACCAGGTGCAGCAGGGAGATGTCGCTGTAGCCGAGGATCGGCTTGGGGTCGGCCGTGATCGCCTCGAAGTCGATCAGGTCGAGGTAGCCGAGGGCCGTCTGGCCGCCGTCGCTGGCGACGATGGCGCGCACCTCGGGGTCGCGGAGGAGGCCGTTGAGCTCCGTGGCGATCTCGGCCGGCGTGGCCGCGCTCCACCAGTGGTGGCGTCCTGCCCGGAGCAGCGGGGCGCGGCGTACCCGGAAGCCCATGCGCTGGAGGACGACGACGGTCTGCTCGATGTTGGGCTCGTACGCGGGCGGGAGTGGACCGGAGAGCGAGGCGATGACGACGAGGTCTCCGGGGCGCAGGGCGCGTGGTCGCAAGAGTCCTGGCAGTCGAGGGAGTTGGGGCAGTCGGGGCAGTTCAGGCGGTTGGGGCGGCGGGGAACCGGTCATGGCGTCAGTGTTGCTGGCCGCCGGCGGTGGAGCACCCGATTTTCGCCCGCCGCCTGCCGACCAGCCGCCGACGGCTGGTCGGCGCACCGCTCAGAGGCGGCCGTGCTCCGGTACGAGCGTCTCGCCGGTGTCGCACAGCACCAGGTGGATCCGCCTGACCGGCTCGAACGCTTCGTCCGGAGCTCAAAGGTCCCCCGTCATACCGCCCCTCTCACCGTCGTTGCCGGTCAGCGTAGTTGAATGGTCGCGTGACACCACGAGTCGATCCCGGCGAGGCCGGGTTCCACGCCGGGCGGCTGGCCCGGGTCGACGCCTTCGTCGAGGCGGAGGTCGCCGCACGGCGGCTGCCCGGGGCGGTGCTGGGCATCGTCCGAGGAGGTGCGCTGGTGCGGCTCGACGCGTTCGGGATGCGGGATCCGCAGGCCGGGGCGCCGATGACGACCGACACCCTGTTCTGGCTGGCGTCGATGACCAAGCCCGTCACCGCCGCCGGGGCTCTGCTGCTGGTGGAGAGCGGGGAGTTGGTCCTCGAAGAGGCCGTCGGCGACTACCTGCCGGGGTTCCGGGACCGGCGGGTCGCCGACCCGGAGTCGCTCCGGGAGCGCCCGGCGGCACGCCAGCCCACCGTGCTGGACCTCATGCGCCACACCGCCGGCATCCCCGAGGGCCTCCTCGGCCGGACCGCACTGCACGCACGGTACGCCGAGGCGGTCGGGGACGGCATGACCGGGCTCGACGGCCCGGAGTTCGTCGCGCGCCTCGCCGCGCTCCCACTGCTCGCCGACCCCGGCACCCTGTGGCACTACGGCTTCGGGTTCGACCTGCTCGGGCAGATCGTGGAGTCCGTCACCTCGGACACCCTGGGGGCCTTCCTGGCCCGACGGCTGTTCGCCCCGCTCGGCATGACCGACACCCGGTTCGTCGGCGGCTCCGGCGCGGACCCGGACCGGCTCGCCGTGCCCCTGACCCACGATCCGCTGACGGGTGAGTCACAACAGCTGCCCGACCTCGCCCGCGCCCGCTTCGACTCCGGCGGCGCCGGGCTGGTCGGCACCGCCGGCGACTACCTGGCCTTCCTCCGGATGCTGCTGGCCAAGGGCGCGGGCCCCACCGGCGACGCGGACCGGGTGCTGGGGCGCAAGACCGTCGAGCTGATGCTCGCCGACACGCTGGAGCCGGGGACGGACACCCGGTTGCTCGAACGTCCGGGCTGGAACCCCGGCCACGGCTTCGGCCTGGGCGTGGCCGTCCGCCGCGCCGCGGGCGGCGGGGCGACGACCCCCGGGTCCGCGGGCGAGGTCACCTGGCCGGGCTCCTCCGGCGCGTTCTGGTGGGCCGACCCGGCGGAGGACCTGGGCGTGGTGTTCCTGACGCACACGCCCTCGCGGCTGCAACTGCGCTACTGGCAGCAGATGAAGTCGCTGGTCCTCCAGGCTCTGCGGTAGCGGTACCGGCCCGGTCGCGGTCGCGGTCGCCGAGGATCCGCCTACAGCGTCACGTTCGTGACGAAGAGGACGACGGCGAGGACGGCGGTGCCGGCCATGCCGATCCACAGGGGCGTGATCCGGTCCCGGAACCGCTTCTCCGGCCGGACGCGCCGGCTCGGCTCGGTGCAGTGCCTCCACCGGTCGATGACCTGCCGAACCTCTGCGTCGAAGTCGTCCGACGGCTCGAACCCGCTGGCGACCAGGGCCGACAGCCAGTGGCGCCGACCGTCGGTGGTGTGGATCCGCGCCACGCGCGTGGTCCGGCCGCGGCCCGAGATCTCCGCCACGTCGATCCAGGAGATCTGCCGCCAGGAGTAGGTACGCCCCCGCCCAAGCCCCCAGTTGACGGTGATCCCCTCGGCGTCGACCCGCACCCAGTACCGCATACCGACGAGGCGGCCCGCCGCGAACAGCAGCACCGTCCCCCCGACGAGCAGGACCATGGGACCGGGG
Source organism: Kitasatospora sp. NPDC096077 (assembly GCF_040303245.1). Taxonomy (NCBI): domain Bacteria; kingdom Bacillati; phylum Actinomycetota; class Actinomycetes; order Kitasatosporales; family Streptomycetaceae; genus Kitasatospora; species Kitasatospora sp. NPDC096077. The sequence goes on from NZ_JBEOSV010000007.1 coordinate 88,425, forward strand.
CCCCAGTGGAACTTGAGGCGGCCGACGAGGAATTCGGCGGTGACGAGCATGAGCAGGACTGCGATGTCGCCGGCGTCGGGGCTGAGTCTGTCTTTCCCCCGGAAGATCAGTTCGTTCACACCCGCACCCTACGCCTCGCTCCCCATGCGGGCACGCCACATGAACGACGGCCCTGGCTAGGAGAGTTCGAGAAGCAGTTCGCTGAGTTCGCCGGGCATGGTGATCATGCAGTCGTGGCCGGTCGGCAGCTCCCGGATCTGAGCGGCGGTGCCGTTGGGCTGGGTCGGAGGGACGGGGCGACGGGTGACGCCCGCCGGCCTGGCGCCGACGTTGTGGATGTGCGTGCGCGGGATCGCGTCAGCGGCCGGGTTGCCCAGTCGCACCGGCTGCTGCAGGCAGCGCACCGGCTGGTCCGAGAGCATCCCGCGCAGCCAGGCGACGTCGGCCGGGTCGGTGACGCCGAACAGGCCGAAGGGCGCGGGCTGTTCGGGCATCGGCGGCACGCGCCAGCTGCTCCCGGACTTCTCGGCGAGCTCGATGAGTTGCCGTGTCACGGGCTGGACGTCGACTGCGGACTCGCCGTCCTCCGGGACCATCGCGTCGAGGTAGACCAGGTGCGCGATGCGTTCCGGAATCCGGTGGGCCACGGAGGAGATCACCAGCCCGGCGTAGCTGTGGCCGACGAGTACGACGTCGCCGAGGTCCTCCCCGGTGATCAGTCCGACCACGTCGTCGACGTGCGTGTCGAGACCCACCTCCGGACCGAGCAGGTGTGCCTTGTCGCCGAAGCCGGTCAGGGACGGCGCGAACACCCGGTGCCCGGCGGCCTCCAGCAGCGGCACCACCCGCTCCCAGCACCGTCCGTTGTGCCAGGCACCGTGTACCAGCAGAAATGTGGACATCGATCTTCCTTCACAGGATCAGAGGAGCTGAGGGCAGAGGAGCACGGCTACGCGCATACCGCCGGTTCGCGGCCTGGCGGTTACCTTTGGTGACTCGGTACTGTTTGAGTACTAGGACCAGGCTGGTGCACACGACGCGCCGCAGGCAATAAGGCACTTTTCGGTGACCCGGTTCTCTGGAGGTAACCATGGACGCGACTCAGAGCGATCCGCAGTCGGCGGCGCGGTCCAGCGATGGGTGCCGGACCCGGGTGGTGCTCGACATCGTCGGGGACAAGTGGTCGCTGCTGGTCGTGCGCAATCTCAGCGACGGACCGCGCCGTTTCACCGAGCTCAAAAGGGCCGTCGACGGAATCAGCCAGCGCATGCTCACCGTGACGCTGCGCAGCCTGGAGCGCGACGGAATCCTCACCCGCACCGTCCACGAGGTGATGCCGCCGCACGTCAGCTATGAGCTCACCGAGATGGGCATCACCCTGCGCGCGGCCACCGCGCCCCTGCTCACATGGAGCGTCGCGCACCTCGCCCGGATCGACGATGCCCGCGCCGCCTACGACGCCCGCACGGATCCATCGGTGACCCCGTAGCGGGACGGCAAGCCGAGTGCCGCCCGCCGATCTCGCGGTGAGGCCCCGTCCGAGGTGCAACCGCGTCGCGGGGCGGCGGGGAGGCGCCTCCGGTCGGGTCCGTCCCCTGCGCGGACCCGGCCGGAGGTGTGCCCCGTGGGGGGCGGCCTTGGGGGGTGGTGGTCAGGCGGTGTGGGGTTCCGGAGGGACGGCGCGGGGGCTGTCCGCGCCGTCCGAACCGACCCTAGGGAGGGGTGGCTTACCGATGGCTTACCGATCGGCGACAGGGCGGTAAGCAGTCAGGCGGTACAGCGGTCAGTCCTCGTGGGCCTGGGGGTCGCCCCCGCCGTTGGTGGGGCGGCCGTTGGTGGGGCGGCCGCCGACGCCGTCGCCGGCTCCGCCGCCGGTGTCCGGGCCCAGGTCGCGGGCCTCGGCGAGGACGCGGGCGGCCGAGTCGGGCAGTCCGGCGGCCCGGTAGGCGCGGGCGAGGGTGCGCAGGGCGGCGGCGAGGAAGGAGCGCCAGCCGCGGGCGCGCCAGACCAGGACCGACTCCTCCAGGTGGGCGACGGCCGAGGTGTGGTCCCCGGCGGCGAGGTCGATCTCGCCGAGGATGCCGAGGGCCTGGGCGAGGTGGTGGCCCATGTCGAGGCGCCGGGCGATGGCCAGGGCGGCTTCGGCGGTCGGGCGGGCGCGGGGGTCGCCGGTGGCCGCGTGGAGGGTGGCGAGGTAGAGCAGGGAGAAGGCCTCGACGTAGGAGTCCTGGAGGGAGCGGGCCATGGCGAGGGACCGGGTGAGCAGTTCGTACGCCTGCTCCGGGTGACCGGCCCGGCCGTGGGCGGCGCCGAGGAACTGGATCGCGGTGGCCTCGAAGCGGGTGTTGCCGATCATCCGGGCCAGCCGCAGGGTTTCGGTGAGGTGCTCGATGGTGCGGTCGAGGTCGGCCTCGCCGTGGGCGACGGCGATGATCTGGTGGGCGCGGGCCCGGCCGCCCGGGTGGTCGGTGGAGGTGGCGAGGTCCAGGGCCTGGTGGGCGGTCTCCAGGGCCTCCCGGTCGCGGCCCTGGGCGACCAGGCTCCAGGCGACCAGGACGAGGGCGTCGGCGCAGCCGCGTGGTTCCCCGACCTGCTGGAACAGGCGCAGCAGGTGCTGGGCGCGGTCCTCCAGGGCGACCATCGTCTGGCCGCCGCCGTCGGTCGGGGTGGTCCAGGTGGTGACCTCGATGAGGCCGCGGGTGAGGACGGCCGTGCCGCGGACGTCGCCGGCCGTCCGGCAGGCCTGGAGGACGGTGAGGTGGGTGGTGCGCCAGTCGTCGTAGAGGCCGCGGACGTCGCAGTACTTCTCCTGGCAGGCGGCGAGGTCCCAGGCGGCGGGCAGCATGCGCAGGGCGGCGGCCTGCCGGGCGACGGCGTTCAGGGCGGGCTGCTCGGTGTCGAACCAGGCCATCGGGTCGTCCAGGAGCGCGGCGGTGAGCGCGGGTGGCAGTGGGTGGCGGGGCGCCGCGCCGTGGAGGGGCGCGTAGCACGGGCCGGGGATCTGGTCGGCGGCCTGCTCGGCCAGGGCGAGCCAGGCGCCGAGGGCGCGTTCCAGGGCGGCGGCGGAAGCGGTCTGTTCGGCGGCTTCGGCGCGCTCGGCGGCTTCGGCGCGACGCTCGGCTGCTTCGGCGCGCTCGGCGGCATCGGTTTGTTCGGCCGCCTCGGCGTGTTCGCGGGCGTACAGGCGGACGAGGTCGTGGAAGCGGTAGCGCGGGTGGGGTCCCGTTCCGGTCTCCTGGAGGAGTTGGGCGTCGACCAGTTCCTCCAGGTGCCGTTCGGCCTCCGGGACGGGGACGTCGGCCAGGGCCGCGGCGGCCCAGGACGCGAAGTCGGGGGCGTCCAGCAGGCCGAGCAGCCGGAAGGTGCGGCGGACGGGTGCGGGCAGCCGGGCGTGGCCGACGGCGAAGCCGGCCCGTACGGCGAGGTCCCCGGTGGCCAGTTCGTCGAGGCGCCGCCGTTCGTCGCGCAGCAGGTCCACGAGCCGGGCCAGGGACCAGCGGGGCCGTGCGGCCAGGCGGGCCCCGGCGATGCGGACGGCCAGCGGGATGCCGCCGCACAGTTCGGTGATCTGGGCGGCGGCGACCGGTTCGGCGGCGACGCGGTGGTCGCCGAGGATGCGGCTCAGCAGGATCCGGGCGTGGGCGGCGTCGAGTTCGCCGAGGTCGACGAGGCGGGCACCGGGCAGGGAGGTCAGTGCGGCGCGGCTGGTGAGGAGGACGGCCGGGTGCTGCCGGTCGGGGTGGGTCGGGGTGCCGGGGAGCAGCGGCCCGACCTGGTGCGCGCCGGCGGCGTTGTCGAGGACGACGAGGACGCGGCGGTCGGCGAGCAGGGTGCGGTAGAGCGCGGAGCGTTCGTCGAGGGACTCGGGGATCTCCCTGGGGTCGGTGCCGAGGGCACGCAGGAAGGCGGCGAGGACGTGGGCGGGGTCGGCGGGTGCGGCGTCGGCGCCGCGCAGGTCCGCGTAGAGCCGGCCGTCGGGGTAGTCGGCGGCGGCACGGTGGGCGGCGTGGACGGCCAGGGCGGTCTTGCCGATGCCGCCCATGCCGGCGATCACCGGGAGCCCGCCGTGCGCCAAGGTGTCCAGGACGAGCCGCACTTGGTCGTCGCGGCCGGTGAAGTCCGGGAGGTCGCGCGGGAGTTGGGAGGGTACGCGGGGTCGCTCGGCGGCGGCGGTGACCGTGTCAGCGACGGTGGTGGCGCGGGCGCCCTCGCGGTCGTGGGCGAGCAGGGCGAGGAAGACCTGCTGCACCTGCTCGCCGGGCTCGATGCCGAGTTCCTCGGAGAGCCGTCGGCGCAGGCGCTGGAAGCGGCGCAGCGCCTCGGCCGCCCGGCCGTCGGCGGCGAGCAGTTCGAGCAGGGCGGCGTGGACGGGTTCGTCGAAGGGGTGTTCCTCGGCGAGCGCCGTGAGGGCGGGGAGGGCGTCCCGGGGTACGGCGGCGGCTCGCACGGTCCCGGCCAGGACGGTTCCTGCCAGGGCGAGCGCCGCAGTCCGGACCTCGGCCTCCACGGCGGTCACCAGAGGATCCTCCCGGTTCACCCGCTCCAGCCCGGCCAGGACCGGCCCGCGCCGCAACGCGAGCGCGGCGACCAGGTCGTCCGCGACCACGTCGTCGGCCGCCAAGTCGTCGGCGGCGAGGAGGGCACGGAAGCGCCCGAGGTCCACGGCGTCCGGCCCGGTCGCCAGCCGGTAGCCCTGCGCGTCGGACTCCAGCACCAGGTCCTCGTCCTCGAACTGCCCGAGCCAGGTGCGCAGTCGGGACATCCCGGTGTGCACCGCGCCCCGGCCGATCCGGTCCGCCTGCCCGGCCCAGACCAGGTCCAGCAGCCGCCCGACGGGAAGCCGCTCCCCCTCCGCGAGCAGCAGCGCTCCCAGCAGGCCGCGCAGGACGGTCGCCCTCGGCAGTGACTGCGGTACGGAGTCCGCGGCGACCGTCAGGGGTCCCAGCAGGCCGAACGTCACCCTCATTCGCTTCCGTCTCCCAATCAGTCCCCCGATCGGTCTCCAGGCCCACGATCATCACACCCGTGCGCGCACTGACTCAATCTCCCGGCCCGCACACCGCCTTGTCCAGCCGCCGACCGCCCGAGCGCTTCGGGCAGCCGCCGATCGCGCGGCCCACGCCCCGAGCAGCAGCCACGTAAAATCCACCTGACGCCTGCGCCCGGTTCGGCCATGCTTGGCCGGTGGACACGGAACCGGACCTGCTCAGCCTCACCATCCTCTGCCCGCCACCCGCTGACGGCTGGCTGGAGGTCCGCCCGGTCGTCAGCGGCCGCGACCTCCTGGCCGACCTGGCCCTGCGCAGCTCGGCGTCGGGCGGTCCCCGGTTGGTGGGATCCGGGCCCCGGCGCCTCCTCGGCCGGGGCGGCGGACCGCTGTACGCCACCGCGACGCCCCACGAGGTCCGGCTCGCCGCGACCATGTGCGACGAACGGTGCTGCGGCGCCCTGTACGTGACGGTCGCCCGGGACGGAGAGCACATCGTCTGGTCGAACTGGCGCAACCCGGCCCAACCGGGCTTCGCCCTACCGGAGTTCCGGTTCGCCGCCGACCAGTACGAGGCCGAGGTCCGGCGCGCCGAGGGGGATCGCGACTGGGAGTGGCCGGCCGCGGTGGTGGCGATGCTGCTCGAAGCCGAACTGAGGGGACGGGAGGACTGGCTGGCCCAGTGGGAGTGCGAGCTGGAAGCCGTCTGCGCCTTCCGTGACGAACCCGACCAGATCGACGTCCTCCTGCGGCATCCCCCGGGCCGACAGGAGACGGACCTGCCCCAGGCCCAGTTCGTGCTGACCCTCCCGATCTCCGCCGACTCCCCGTCGGCCCAGGCCGAGCACCTGGCGGCGCAGCTCACCGCGGGCGACCCCCGGGCCACCGCCGAACTCTGCGGCGGCTACCGGCCGGAGGAGCTGGGCTACCCGTGGCCTTGAGGCGGGGCGATCCGGAACCTACCGGCCGCACGGGAAACGCCGAGGACGGCTGCCGGGGTGGCTGAACGTCGGGCATAGTCTCCTCAGGGGCACTGAACTGGGCAAACGCAACAATCCGCCTTCGGATCGCCACCTGATCGCCACACCCCGACCAGCCTCCACCATCACGGCGCCTTGTCATCGTCATCGTCCACCGTATCGGGGATCACGATGCCAGCGGTCTCCTCATAGAAGACAGCTTCGAGAGCCTTACGGTCCCGCGCCGCAGCTCCCGGGACCTGGTGGTGGTAGGTGCCCTTGAGTTCGTCAGCCGATGCGTGACCCATGTACAACTGCACCGTAGCCTCCGGAACGCCTTGGTCAAGTGCGTGGGAGGCGAACGTGTAGCGGAGGTCGTGGAATCGGAAGGTTGCGGGCAAGCCCGCCACGGCAAGGGCCCTCTTGAAGGTCCTGTAGAAATGGTTTCGGCGGATGAGGTTTCCCCGCGAAGACCGGAACAGCACCTCAGCACCGTTTTCCCGCCTCAGCACCGAGTGGTTGTCGAGGTGATCGAGCAGTGCCCGGTGCACAAAGCCGGGGAGCGGCACCTGCCGACCATGCGACGACTCGGTCTTGTTGTAGTCGACCAGCTCCGCCCGTAATCGCACCTTGATGACCTGCCGTAGGACAGTCAGGACGCCGGCCTCAAAGTCGATCGCGGGCCCCGTCCCGGAGAACTGGTTGGTCATGGCCGAGGAAGCGTGCACCGAGACGGCGCGGGCCTGGTGGCGCCGGAAGATTGAGTCATCGGGCAAGTGAGCCCGATGGACATGCCGCAGCGACAGCGCCCCCGGACTCCGGTCCGGGGGCGCTTCGCGTCCCTGGTCGCTCGATGGCGAGACGGGGTCTGGCAGGACGAGCTACGTACGCCGGTGTCCGTGGGACACAAGCCGACCACTTCCGAGGAACCCATCAGATAGGACGACGAAGGCCCCCGCCCGGATGGGACGCTGTTGGTTAATTCCGCCCCGCTGGACGAGATCCAGCGGGGCGGAGTGCTGCGAAGGGTGAGGTCCGGGTGCGCGCGAGGGGTCTGCCGGTGAGGTGGGCGTCGAGGCGGGCGAGATTGATGGCGGCGCCGGTGAGGTGGTGCTGGAGGCGGGTCTTGGCGAGCCCGCGGTAACGGGACCTGCGCAGGCCGAATGCCTGGACGCCTTGGGAGATGGTGCCCTCGACTCCGGCGCGGTGGCCATAGCGCTGGCGCCAGTGGTCGGTGTCCTGCTCGGTGCGGGCCTGCTGGAGGATGTCGTGCTCCGCCGGTGGCCGCAGGGTCAGGTTGCGGCCGGTCGTGGCATTGGTGCAGGAGGCCCGCAGATCACAGGGCCCGCAGTGCCGTTGGGCGAAGCGGACGCGGGTGACGGGGGTGCCACGGTGGCTCTGGGCGTCTCGCCACTGGACGCTGGTGTGGCCGCCGGGGCAGACGGCCTGGCGCTGGCCCCGGTCGATGGTGAAACGGGTGCTGTCGAAGACGTCGCCGGCGGCCTGTCGCCGGTTGGTGTTCTTCCCGACCGGCCCCACGAGGGTGACGCGGTGATCGCGGTGGGCGTGGTGGATCTGCTCGGCGTCGACGTATCCGGCGTCCACCAGGTGTTCGTCCGGCAGGAGCCCTCGTTCGGCCAGAGCGGTGTGGATGTCCTCCAGGACCGCGCCGTCCGTAACGGGCGCCGCAGTGGTGTGGATGTGGGTGATCAGGTGCGGGGCGTCGGGCTCGCAGGTCTCGCTGAGGTGGACCTTGTAACCCGACCAGCCCAGATCCCGCTTCGCTCCGGTCCTGGCCTCGGGCTCGTGCGGGGTGCATAAGCGGATCGCGCCGGGAGGGAGGTTCTTCGGCTCACGCCAGCGCACGACGCCGTCGACGTGGTGGAACTGCTGCACCCATGTTCTGCGCAGGAACTCCACCTCGGGCAGTGCCCGTAGCCCGGGAGGCGCCGATGCCGACCGGAGGGCTTCCAACAGCACCATGCCATCGGCTCCGCACTGGTCGCCGTGCGCGACACGGGCGGCCCACCGGGACGGGAAACGGGTGTCTTCCGGCCGCGCCGAGTAACGGTCGAACCACTCCGGAGCCGCCACGGCGACCAGCCGGTCACCGGCCGCTTCGGCGACCCGGTTCAAAGCGGTCCGCAGGGTCTCGGCCACGAACTCCAGCCGGTTCAGGTCCCTGGTCGCGGCCAGCACGTGAGTGGCGTCCGTGCGCTGGCGCCTGCCGGCCTTGACCAGCCCGACGTCCCCGGCCGCCCGCAGCACGGCATCGAAGACCACCCGGCCGGCATCGCTGCCGGCCAACCGGGCCCTGAACTCGCTCAGCACGGAGAAGTCGAACCCGATGTCGGTCAGCTCCAGCGCGAGGGCGTACTTCCAGTCCAGACGCGAGCGGACCGCGTGCGCGGCCTGCCGGTCGGTCAGCCCCTCCGCGAACTGCAACACCGACACCAGCGCCAGCCGGGCCGGCGACACCACCGGCCGTCCCCGCACCGGGAACAACTCCTCGAAATCGGTATCCGCGAAGACTGGCCCGAGCGCGTCACGCACCCGCATTGCCAGACAGCCCTTCGGGAACACCGCACGCGCCACCCGCACGGTCTCCTCCGGGATCTCCACCAGATCCACCTCATGCAACGCCACGAACCCACCCCGAAACACGACGACGGCCTGCACAACCCCAACGGGGTCATACAGGCCGTCGTTACGCAGGCCCCGGATTTACCAACAGCGTCCCGGATGGGCGGGGGCCTCCTCGGCGTCATCAGACCTCGCCGAACTCGCCGACCTTCACCGCAGCGACGAAGGCCGCGAAGGTGGACGCCGGGAAGACCAGCGCGGGGCCCTCGGGGTCCTTGGAGTCACGGACGGGAACGACACCACGAAGGCTGTCTGAGACCTCGACGCAGTTCCCTCCCTGGGTGCTGTAACTGCTCTTGTGCCAAGTGGCATTACGTAGATCATCCATGTTCGAAGCCTCTCCGTACTTCTCGAAGGAAATCGATGGTGGCTGCTCGCCGCAGCGCCTCGGCCTGGAGATGATCGTACTCACTGCCCCACTCTGCCAGCGTCTGCGGATCACGTTCGAGGTAGCCGCGTCGCTGCGTCTCGCTGTATCCCAGAGTGACCCCGGTCCCCGTGGTCAGCAACGTGATTGGGAACCCAAAGGGCCGATGTTGCCCGGCTGTGATCGGGCATACCTGGATCAAGCACCTAGGGCGCAAGGCAAGCACTTCGAGGTGCCTAAGTTGCGCCACCATGACGTCACGGCCCCCGATCGGCCGACGGAGTGCTGCTTCGTCTATGACCGCTTGAAGATGCGGCGCCGATTCTCGATCAAGGATTCGCTGTCTGCGTAGCACCTTCTCGGTTCGGTCGTCCGCCTGTTGCTGAGTCGCGAACCCCCGCAGCACAGGGGCTTCTTGGAAGGTCCGGCTGTACTCAGGGGTCTGGAGCAGGCTCGGAACAATGTTGATCTCGAACAGTCTCAGGGAGACAGCCTTTGCCTCGTACCGCAGGTACTCGTCAAAGCCCTCAAACAGGGCGCGCTGTCCGCCCTTCCCCCACTCCTTGAGGAAGCGGTGGCCGGACCCAAACACCCGGTCAAGCTTGGTTACGAACGGTTGACTTGGTTTCTTCCGGTTGTTTTCAAGAGCCGAGATGTACGCCGACGTGCAGCCCACCTCCGCCGCTAGGTGTTGCTGGGTCCAACTCAGCTGCTCGCGCGACGTGCGAAGAAACGTTCCGAACGTGACAGCAGGATCGCCTTGGGGGTCGATCTCATGTTCGCTCATCCCGATTCATCCTACCAATCTAACCGATATGGACTGGTTGAGAACTCGACCAGCCTATAGGACAGTTGGCGCCCCCGGGTAGTCGTACCACTACGGATCGGAGACCCCCATGTCCGAGAGAGAGCCCTTCAAGCCCCAACGCAACGAAGTTGTCCTGGACTACGGCAACCCGGTCGACGGGAAGCCGCTTGAAGGGGTGTACGTCGGACCGGGCTGGTCCGGTGGCACCGTCGAACTCCGGCCGGTCGGATTCAACGACGACCTGTGGCAGACGCCGGAGGGCGAGATCGGGCCGTGTACTCCCAGGCAGGTCGCGCCGGGGACCGGTGGCAACCCCCACCGCCGGCCGCTGGACGGCGAACCGGTATGACTGCCAGTCAGGTTCTATTGGCCGGCCTGCACCTGGCCTCCCTACTCGGCGGCGTGATCGCGCTTGCGGAACGGGTGGCCGGGATTCCGGTCCGGCTGAGCGGACAGGCCGAGATGAAGGTCCTGTTGTGATCGGCATTCAGACGGCGCTGGGTCAGCTGGACGGCACGGTCGGTACCGAGATGCCCGCCGAGCACCAGTACAGGTTGGGTCGGTGCCTTCCGTGCGACGACGGCAAGTGGACCGTGGTCGCTCCTGGAGTCTTCTACGCCTGGGGTGGCGGGATGGCCAGCATTCCGGCCTGCAAGAGGCACCACGAGGCCTTCGTCCGGTATTCCCGCCAGCAGTCCATGCGGGCGGACTTGGGGCCGCGCGGGAAGGACTGGTCGTGATGGGCGAACGGGCATCGAACGACCTGGACGCCGAGTTCCAGATGATGGTGGCTGCCAGCGGCGGACCCGACGGATTCATTCGGAGTGGTCGCCGGGAGTTGCGGGCCGAGCTGGACCGCCGTGGACGGCTGCCCCGTCGCTGCCGGAACGAATGGGACGGCAACCTCGCCTCCGGGCTGTGGTTGGACCGTCCTGACTGATGCTCCCGTCCGTGGCTGGGTGACCACGGGCGGGCGCCTGGCAGGCCGGCGGCCCTGCCAGCTTGCTCCGGGGCCTAGATGAAGGTCTTGTCGAGCAACCCGCCGCCTTCCGTCAGCGACCCCCTCTGACGGAAGGCGGCTCGGACTTCGACATCTCTGTTGAACGAAAGGCGAGTTGAGATGAGTAGAGAGCTGATGCGTAAACCTCCGGGCCGACGCTCGGGGCAGCAGGCGTTCGTCGTACGAAAGAACCCCGACGGTTCGGGGGACCTCGAAGTTCTTCTGGTCGATCCCGTCTACAAGGACGGTATGACCCTCCCGGGCGGGAGCGCCGAGCGGGACGAGTTGCCGCACCTCGCGGCCCGGCGGCACCTGGAGACGGAGACCGGGCTCGTCCTGCCGCTGCGGGTGATCCTTGCGGTCGACTACGTCTCCGCCGCCGAGTTCCCCGAGGGGCTCAACCTGATCTGGGCCGGCGGGCTGATCGGGCCGGAACAGGTACAGGTCGTCCTCGCCCACACGCCGCCGGGGGAGATTCGCGGCCTGCACTGGGTCCCCCGCTACCGACTGGGCGTGGAGCTGGAGCCCGACCAGAGCCGCCGCGTCCACGACGCGTGGGACGCGTGGGAGAGCGGGGCCGGCCGACCGATGCTCCTGAGGGGCGTGCCGGTCCCGCTCGACTGATCCAGACCCCCGGTAGGGAGTTCCTGACGCTCCCGGCCAGACCCCCGCCCCGGTGACGACGCGCGACCCGCGTACGGCCGGGGCGGGTCTCAGGTTCCTGGTGGGCGAACCGCTCGGCTCGGTCTCGTGCCGCCAGGGTGCACAGCCGGAGATGGCCCGGCGTGCGCAGGCCGCCTCACCTCGCAAGTCTGGGTGAGGCGGCCAACATCCCAACTGATCAGGAGAGGCGCATGGGTGAGAACGCTCCCGAGAAGTGTTGGTGCGGGTGTGGGGCTCTCGCGGGACAGTGCACCCGCTGGTTCAAGTAGTCGCACGAATGAATGAAGTCGACTTGATTCATTCAGAGTTGAGGATCTCGGTGGAAGCAGTGGTTGAGGACGCGACGTGAACGCCTTCGGTGACGGCGAGGGCCAGGTCCCCGAGGGGGCAGACGAGCTGGCCGGCCTCTGCGAGCAGCTCCACGAGAGGTCGAAGGACGGGTATGCGGCCGGCGTCGGCGAACTGTTGGAGGACCTGGCGGCCTCGTCCGCGGAAACGCCCGCTCCCGTTGTGAAGAAGGGCAGCCGGGTGACCGGTGCCGCGCGTGAGAAGCTCGCGGCCGACCTCAAGAAGAAGTACGACTCCGAGGTAAGCATTCGTGCTATCGCGAAGGAAATCGGTCGTTCGTACGGCTTCGTGCAGGAGCTGCTGAGCGAGTCCGGGGGCGGTCCTTCGGGGCCGCGGTGGCAAGCCCCGACCTCCGAGGGTCGTCCGCGTCGAGGTCATCCCCGCACACGGCTATCTGCTGGAGATCGACGATTGCGACCTCAACCCGTGGGCGACCGAGGACGACATGACCCGTCACCTGGAAGAGGTCGTCACCGACCTGGCCCGTAACGCCCTTGGCATTGCTCCGAGGGTGCCGCTGACCATCCACATCACGACCCCGGCGGACGGCAACTTCGCCGAGGAGACCGTCATCCACCACACCCACGGCGAACCGCCTGGATGAGACACCCGTCCGGCGAGGAATCGACTGCCCTTCGAACGTCAGTCCCTTGCCGGAAGTGCTCTCCTAAATCTCCTTCCAGGACAGATAGTTGTTTCTTCTGGAAGGCCAGCAACACCGCAAGGTTCATCACACGCATCACAACCCGAAGTAGGGAGTCCTTGTGAACGTCACCGAACCCCAGCCCGCCACCACCGCCCGTCCGTGGGGCGCCGGGCGGCTCGCGCCGTACCCGACCACCACCCGACTCCCGTACGCGTCGGTCGCCATCGACGACCGGACGCAGCTCGGTGTCTTCCGTGACAGGTCCGGCCTGGTGGTCGAGATGGGCAAGCACGGCACCAGCAGCGGCACCGAGACCAACACCACCACGAACTCGGACTCGCGGAACGACCAGGGTCACGACCAGGACAGCACCCAGGACTGATGTCGACGACCGAGGAGAGGCCGGTTCTCGTGGTCACCGAAGCGGAGGACGTTACCGCTGACATGGTGATCACAGAGCTGAACCGGCGTGATGTGCCGGTGGTCAGGTTCAACCCCGCCGATATCGGTGTGGGGCTGACGGTCTCGGCTCGGTTCGGTACCTGCCCGGCCCCTGTGGCCGGGCAGGTACGTACCCCGTCGAGGACCGCCGACCTGGCCCACGTTCGGGCGGTGTACTGGCGCCGCCCCGTCTGGCCCACCTTCCAGAACTCCGGCCTGGGCGACGACGACGCCCGCTTCGCCGCCGCTCAGGTTCGCTATGGCCTGGGGGGCACCTTGTACTCCCTGGACGGCCCCCTGTGGGTGAACCGCCCTGCGAACGAAGCGGCGGCCGACTACAAGCCTGCCCAGCTTGCGCTTGCACAACGGCTCGGCCTGTCCGTGCCGGCCACGATCGTGACCAACGACCTGGACGAGGCCCGGAAGTTCATCACCGCCCACGGCCAGGTGATTTTCAAGACACTCCGGTGGACGTTGTACGAGCGCGACGGCGTGCAGCTCACCGGGTGGGTGGAGCCGGTTTCCGCGGACGAGCTTGACGACAGCGTGCGGGTGACGCCGCACCTCTTCCAGGCCCGGATCGACAAGATCGCCGACGTGCGAGTGCTTGTAGTCGGCCGCCGCTCCTTCGCTGTACGGATCGACTGTGACCTTCTGGATTGGCGCAGGGACTACTCCGCCCTCTCCTACACAGTCGTGGACCTGCCCGACGATCTGAACAAGGCGCTCCATGGCTTCTTGGACCACTTCGGGCTGGCCTCCGGGTCGTTCGACCTCGCCCTCGACCGAGCCGGCGACTACTGGTGGCTGGAGCTGAATCCGAACGGCCAATGGGGCTGGTTGGAGCAGGAAACTGGTCTGGAGATGTCCGCCGCATTTGCCGATCTGCTGACACGAGGAGAGACCGCATGACCGACACTGCGAACCATCGACGTGCCCTCGCCAACCGGCTTGAGAAGGCTGGCGTCCTCAAGACTCCGAAATGGCGCGCGGCCGTCGAGGCCGTTCCGCGTGAGGAGTTCCTGAACCCCGGGGTCTTCCTCCCTGAGGACGGCGGCCGGTGGCGGCCTGCTACCGCGTCGGGAACCGCGCCTGCCGCATGGGCGGAGATCGCATACAGCGACGAGTCGCTGACCACCCAGCTCGACGGGCACCTGACCGCCGACCAGGCCCGTGGCCTCGTGACGGGCTCACCCACGTCGTCGTCCACCACGCCCGTGACCGTGCTTGACATGATCGAGCGCCTGGACGTGGAGGACGGGCACCAGGTGCTTGAGATCGGTACCGGTACCGGGTACTCCTCCGCCCTGATGTGTCACCGTCTGGGAGAGGACAACGTGACGACGGTCGAGGTGGATCCAGACGTTGCGGCCCGCGCCGATGCGGCACTGGAAGCGGTTGGCTTCTCGACCTGGACCATCACCGGAGACGGCCTGCTCGGGCATCCTCGCCGCTCTCCGTATCACCGCGTGATCGCCACCTGCGCCGTCAGCCGCATCCCCTATACCTGGATTCGCCAGACCAACCCGGGCGGGATCGTCCTGGCCACGGTCGGCTCCTGGGGCTACGGGACTGGCCTGGCCAAGGTCGTCGTCAACGACGACGGTACCGCCGAAGGCCGGATCATCGACCGCTCCTCGTTCATGCAGGCCCGGTCCCAGGCCGTTGCGCCGATCGGCGGGGACCTGTCCGCCCGCACCGCCTTCCCCGAGAGTACTCGGCCCGCCACGGTGCCGCCGACGATCCTCAGTGAGTGGGTGCCGGCCTTCATCGCCCAGCTCGCCGCACCGGATGCTCAGCTCGTCCGGGCCACGGCGGCCGACGGCGCACAACTCCTGTACCTCTTCGACCCCGGCCGCGAATCCTTCGCGGAGTTCATCGCCGAAGGCGAGGCCTGGACTGTCCGCCAGGGTGGCCCCGTCGCCCTGTGGGACGTCGTCGAGCGGGCCCTTCTGGCATGGGAGGACGAGGGAGGACCGGAGATCACCGCCGTACAACTCCACATCGACAAGGGCACCCACACCTACTGGATCGGCGACAACCCGGCGCTTCGCTGGCAACACAGGCTGATCTGATCGCCAACAGCCGCCGCAGACGGGAACGAGGCCGTCCGACCCAAGTACCCTGAGAGGGACGAGGAGGGCAGTGTGGGCAGTGAGGAACCGTTGGACCGGTGGGCGGAACGCCGAAACCGCCGCATACGTCCGGTAGGCCAGCTAAAGGCCGTCATCATCGGCCACGAGGACCGGCCCTCTCACCTTCACCCGAACCTCCCCCGGCTGCTTCTCCGCTGGGACGGCTACCAGTGGCTCCCCGAGGAGTACGCGGAGAACTTCGCGGCTGCTCAACGACTTCTGCACGGAATCCCTGGTAACGGGGTGATCCAGGCGGCACCACCACCGCCACAGAAGAAGTCGGTCGGGCGGCACCGAAAGCCGGCCTGAAATGCGAAAAGGCCCCTCCCCGGAACTTAGGTTCAAGGGGTCGTCGCAACACCGCTTGGCTTCAGACGGTGAGTAGATCACGTAGACGCTCGGCTGGGGTATCCCAGCCGAGCGTCTTGCGTGGGCGGCTGTTGAGCTCCTGCGCGACGTGTTCGAGGTCTTCGGGACCGTGCAGGCTCAGGTCGGTGCTCTTCGGGAAGTACTGCCGCAGCAGCCCGTTGGTGTTCTCGTTCGAGCCGCGTTGCCAGGGAGAGGCCGGGTCGCAGAAGTAGACGGGCATGTCGGTGGCCATGCTGAACTGCCGGTGGCACGCCATCTCGGGGCCCTGGTCCCAGGTGAGCGAGCCGCGCAGGTGGGCGGGCAGGGTCTGGACGGTGCGGACGAGCCCGTCACGGACGGTCTCGGCGTCGTGGGTCTCGCCCGGCAGGTGGACCAGCATGGTGTAGCGGGTGCTGCGTTCGACCAGGGTGGCGATCGCGGAGCGTCCGCCCGCGCCGACGATCAGGTCGCCTTCCCAGTGGCCCGGCACGGCCCGGTCCTCGACGTCGGCGGGACGGTCGCTGATCATCACCATCGGGTCGATGAACCGGGACGTGCGCCGTTCGGGGTCCCGGCGCGGTTTGCGGCGCGCGCGACCGGTGCGGACGGCCGCCTGGACCTCCCGCTTCAGGCCGCCGCGGGCCTGGAAGTACAACGCCTGGTAGATCGTTTCCACGCTCACCCGCATGCTCTGGTCGTCCGGATGGGTCTTGGCCAGAGCGTGGCAGATCTGTTCCGGGGACCACCGCCGGCGCAGGCCGTCCTGGACGAAGTCGCGCAGCGGACCTTCGGCCAACAGCTTGGGCCGGCGCGCGGCGGAGGCTCTGTGAGCCGCGTAGGGGTGGTACTCGGCGGTGCCCGAGTTGTTCCGCAGCTCGCGCGAGATGGTGCTGGCCGGGCGCCCCAGGGCCCGTCCAATGGCCCGCATCGACTGGCCGGCGGCACGGAGGTCGCGTATCTGCTCACGCTCGGCGAGCGAGAGGAGTCTGGGGTGCAGCTTCTTCTCAAGGGACTTGAGGCTCACCGGCCTCGCCGATGCAGCGATGATCACACCGGACATCGTGACGGTTCCCGTCGTGTAGTTCACACGCCGGCCGTCGGGGTAGATCCACGAGTTGCTGGACTTCCGAATACCCCAGTCCCAGTCCTGGGCTGTGCGAGGGTGTGCCCCGACCCGCTCGGCGGCCTCCGGCCTGGAGGCGCCCTGGGCCCGCAGCTTCAGGTACTCCTCGCGCCCGGGGTGACCCAGGTGCCCGTAGCTGGCACCGGCTTTGCGAGCCAGCGTGAACGCCGTGTTCAGGTTCAGCCCCAGCTCACGTGCTACGGGGGAGACGCTTCCCACAGCATCAAGCCGTTCGAAGAACAGCCTCTTCAACTCCGGATCGAGCCTCTTACCGCCCACGGTCCTCGCAACTCCCATGATCATGAGTGTTGCGAGGACCACTAGAACCTAAGCAGGTCAGAGGGCCTTCCCTCAGCTAGGCGACGGAAGAGTCGACCTATACGTCGGGTTCAGTCCTCTCCGCCTCCCGCCATGTCGTACTCGTCGACATCCACCTCCGCGCCCGTGGCCAGGAGGAAGTCCAGCACGTCGCGGTCCAGGTGCCAGCCGAACAGGTTGATCTCGTCGGACGCCGGTTCGGGCTCCTCCTCGGGGTCGTCGTTGAAATAGCGGACGACCTGTAGGACCGGGGTCCAGGAAGTCTCGTCGGCGTCGAGTCCGCCGGTCAGCCGGGCGATGGCCGCCGTGTGCGGCCTGAGCCGCTCGATGACGCACGCGATCTGCTCGTCGACCCGCAGCCCGCGCTCGTTGCAGACGATCTTCCAACGGTGGCAGCGCGGACGGACGACCGGTGACGTGGACCGGCTCCCCCGCACGGCCGTCTCGTCCGGCTCGATACCGAGGAGTGCGGTGATCTCGTCGGCCGCGGTGCATTCGCTGGCGAGCGCGAAGTAGACGTACTGGTTAAGGGCCACCCGCGGTGGTTAGCGGCGGGCGGCCCGGTCGGGCCTCTGCTTTTTCGCTCGCGGTCACGCCGGAACTCCCGAACCACCCCCGCCGAGTTGGGGCGGGCAGCAGAACCCCGTACCGGCACCGACACAGCCTGGTGCCAGGCTGCCGGGCAGGCAGCCTGGGCGAGCGACAATCCGGGCTACGAGGCCGACGTCACGCCGGCCCCGCCGCTGAAGAAGATTCAGGTGGCGTACGGGCCGGCCTGCCGATAGTCGGGTGCCGGTTCTACAGCAGCGGAACTTGCAGACCACCGACCGCCTACCCTGCGGCTGCTCCGGCCGGCTCCCCCGCCTGCAGCGCCGATCTGGCGGCGAGTACGGCCGCCCGGACCCGCGCGGCTCCGGCCGCGGCCACGGCTGCTCCATCGCCGGCCTGGGCCGTTCTCCCGACGAGGCCGGCACACGCGGCGCAGATGCCCGGCTGTGGCACGGGGTCGTGGCACTTGGCGCACTCGGTGTAGCGGGGCTCGGAAGGCTGTTGCGGGGCACGAACCGGCGGCATCTTGCGCTGCAGGCGGCTGCGGAGCACACCGACCGGGGAGCGCAGGGGCACCGGCAGGCCGGGCAACAACGCCTGGGCCAGCTCCTGGACGGTGCTGCCGCGCTCCAGCCATTGGGCGACGAGTGGCGCCAACGCGATGGCCTCGGCCTCGCCCAGCCGCAGGCGGGGCTCGGGGCGGATCGCCCGGAACAGGGTGGCGACCGCCTCGCGGACCTGTTCGTCGGAGACCGCCGTGAACTGCTCGTCCGCCTCGTCCGCGAGATCGGCCTCGTCGGGCTGCTCGGCGGGGAGGGAGGTTCCTTTGTGCTGGTCCTTTGGAAGGGTGTCAGCACCACCGGCGGTCGCTTCACCGGGGACCGGACGGGTGGCACCCGGAGGCGCCGGGAGCTGCGGGGTGTCGTAGACGTGGGTCTCGGTGATGATCGTGCCGTCCGGCATGCGGATCTTCTCGACCCGGTAGTACCCGGCCGCGATCAGTTCCTTCAGGGCCTTGCGGATCGCCCCACGCCCCTGCGGGCTGGTGTCGGCCATGTGCCGGCCGTCCTCGCGCCAGCCGTCGGGGCGGGAGAGGAGATCGGCGAGCAGACCGCGGGCGGTGTAGGACAACCGTCGGTACTGCAGGACGGCATTGGGCAGCACGGTGAAGTTGCGCACGTGGGCGCTACGATGGACACGCATCGGGAGTGATGGCTCCTGTTGCCGGACCCCGGAGCGTTGGCGCGCTGCCGGGGTCATCTATTTTTGGTTGGTTCACGGAACGTACCACAACGGACAGACAGGCAAGTCCGGTTCATTTCAGCAGCACTGACTGTCCGACAGATTCGCCGGCCCGTCAGGAGAAGGACGTGTGCAGGTACCGGACGACCGGCACCGTGGCCAGCCAGGCCGTGACGGTCAGGCCCAGGGTCACCGGGAACGGCCACTGCATCAGGACGAAGAAGTAGACGCCCATGAAGACCGCCAGGGCCATCCCCATGGCCAGGATCGGCGAGCTATCCCAGAACCCCGAGTTGCGGCCGGGCAGTCCGAAGGCGGTCACCACCGTGCCCGCGGCGATCAGCAGCGTGGCTTCCACCATGCGGAGGGCGAGGGGCCAGGACAGGACCAGGTTGGTCGCCTCGTGCCCGCCGTGGGCGATCAGGATCACCTCGCCCTTCCAGATCTTCAGGTCCACGGCGGTGCCGGCCTCCACGTGCTCGTAGAGGGGCTCGTCGACCTCGTACTTCTTGGCGGGGCCCGTCCCCCGCGCGATGTTCAGGTAGTAACTGGCGCCGAAGTCGGTGGAGTTGGCCTCCCACTTCCTGGTGACCTTGCCGCTCGCCGGCAGCAGGCAGTCGGCGTCCGGGCCGGGCGTCGGGGTGTCGCAGAGGGGGGCGGTGCGGTAGGCGCCGCGCTCCTCGAAGGCGTTGACGAACAGGAGGAAGCCGAGGGCGACCAACGGCAGGCCCGCGAGGACGATCAGGGTGCGCGCGGCACGGGTCTCCCGCCACCGCCGCTTCGGCGTACCCGAAGTACCCGCCCGGTCGTCCATCGGATCCCCACCCGCCCCGCCCCGTCCGTGTGCGGCCCACCCCGGCGATCCCCCGGCCGCACGCCGGATGATGCCAGGGATGCCCGGCGGGCGCGAGGGAGTTCACCGAAGGCCCCGGTGCTCATTCCTTGGGCGGCCGGTCGTGGGCGGGTTTCCTGCGCAGCCGCTTCCGCTTCTTGCCGTCCTCCTCGATCTCCTGGACGTCCCAGGGGCCGGAGACGACCGACGGGGCCTCGCCGGAGATCACGGACGCGAGCGGGCTGCCGTCCTCGGCGTAGACGGTCGCGACGTCCGTCAGCTGCCAGAAGAGGTTGAGCTCGGGGTACGCGCTGAGGTTGTGATAGGTGCTGGACGAGAAGGACGTGCTCTGGGTGGACACGGTGAGTTGCTGGGTGGTGGTGGAGGACTCGCTCAGGGAGGCGGAGACGGAGGCGCTGAACGGGCCCCAGCCGACGCTGGCGCTCACACCGACGGAGGCGTTGGTGGTGTCGGACTCCGAACTGCTGTCCTGCATGCCCTGGGTGACGCTGTAGCTGACGGTCCGGCTCTCGCCGGGCGCCAGGCTGTAGGACTCCCCCGTGCAGTGCCAGAACTGTTCGCGGGTGACGGCGACGCCCAGCTCCACCTGGTCGTCCGTCGACGGGCTCACCGGGCTGCGGGTCGTGGCGCCGTGCTGGACGAGGCCGGTGGCGACCAGGATGCCGGGGCCGTCCTGGGGGATGAGGATGTCGGGGGTGGGCGCGGGAATCGGCCCGATGTTGTTGGGGTCCAGCAGGTCGTACCCGGAGAAGGTCATGGTGCTCTTGCCCGCCGGGTTCTGCAGGACGGCGGCGAAGGCGCCGGAGTAGTGGGACTTGGCCAGCCAGTAGCTGTCGGCCCAGCAGTCGCCGCCGATCACGACGGTGCCGCCGTCGGGCTCCAGCAGGAGCCCGGGCCGGCCCGCGGTCCACTTGCCGTCGGCGGGGCCGCACAGGTCGCCGGCCTGGTCGAGGTAGAAGAGGTCGAGGGGGATCGAGAGGTCGTTGAGGACGACGATCTCGGCCCTGGACTTCCTGGGGGGCGAGGCGAGGGTCCCGTCGATGGCCGCCTGGTAGGTGTCTGTCATTCGCATGGTGGGCTCCGGTCGCCGGCCGCGCGTCCACGGGCGGGGCGGGGTCGGTCAGTCGGTCGGTCAGTCCGGTCGGTCCGGTCAGTCCGGTCAGTAGTCGGGCTCGTCGGTGAGGTAGTAGAGGCGCGGGCCGCGCTCGGTGTGCACGAGGGCCAGCGGCCCCTGGGTCGCCACCTTGGCGGCGACCGGGAGGCGCAGGTCGGCGGTCAGGTCCCACCACTGCCAGCCCGCGTCCGGCCCCAGCCACAGGCACAGGTGGTTGCCGTCGTCCACGTAGCACACCCAGGGGCGGCCGTCGCGGCCCAGCGCGGTCGCCACCGAGCTGTTCGCGGCCACGACCGGACGGGCGCCGTTCCGGGTCGTGCGGATGTCCTTGTTGGACCACCCGTTGATCCAGTCCGCCCAGAACGGTTCGGACGCCCGGTTCCACAGGGCGACGCCGGTCATGGCGTCGGCGCCCGCCGCGGCCGCCAGCGCGCTGCCGTCCCCGGGCTGCCGGATGCCCAGGGAGCCGAGGTCCTGCCATTTCCAGCCGCCCACGTCCCCGAAGCCCCGCGCCTCGACGAGGTTGCCCGGCCGGTCCGCGTAGAAGACGCGCCGGCTGTCCTTGCCCCAGCCGACGGCGGAGAGCCCGCTGAGCGGGGACGCGGCGGGCAGGCCGGTGATGTAGGCGGTGAGGTCGGTGTACCGCACGCCCGACCCCAGCTCCTCCACCTCGATGAGGTGGTCGGCGCCGTCGAAGTAGTAGACGAAAGCGGCCCGCCCGTTCTGGAGCGCGGTCAGCGGACTGCGCGGCGAGACCCTGGGGAGCCTGGGGTCGGCGCCCCAGGTCCAGTCGCCCCGGAACGTCAGGACGACGAGCTGACCGGTGTCGTCCGCGTAGCAGAGGGACATCGTCCCGGCGCGCATCCCGGCGGAGGCCAGCGGGCTGTTCCACGCGGCAGCGGTCGTGCCCTGGTCACGGGTGAAGTTGCGGTAGCCCCAGCCGTTCCCGTCGGTCGTCAGTTCGCCGACGGCGCCGTCGGTGTTCGCGTAGTAGACCCGCCGACTGTCCTGCCCCCAGGCCACGGCGGCCAACCCGCACGTCAGGGAGGGGAAGGGGGCCGGTCTGAGGAGGCCGGGGCCCACCTTCGTCCCGGCGGCGATGTTGAGGTTGGTCCAGTGGAACGAGCCGTCCGGCTCCCGGGCCACCTCGATGACCGCCGTGTAGTCTCCGCCCGGGGTCACGCCCAGGGGGCGGGCACCCGCGGTCGTCCTGGTCGTCATGATCGCCTCCGACTGACGACGGCGTGCTGCGGGGGCTGCGGGAGCTTCGGGGGCTTCGGCCGGGGCGGCACGGGTACCGGATCCACGGTCACCGGGCCAACCCCCACCGGGCCAACCCCCACCGGGCCAACCCCCACCGGGCCAACCCCCGCCGGACGCACCCCCGCCGGACGCACGGAGACGAGTTCGGGCACGTCCACCTCATCCGCCCGCAGGGCGGACGTGCCCGGCTTCCCGGCGTCCAGTTCGTCGACGTTGACGGGCCCCCAGACGACCGTCGGGCCCTTGGCGGAGACGACCGACGACAGCGGCGTCCCCGTGTCGTCGAACACCGTGACGATGTCCGTGAGCTGCCAGAACAGGCACATCCGCCCGTGGGCGGTGTCGTTGTCGTACTCGTTCGAGGTGAAGCACGTCGTCTGGGTGGACACGGTGACCTGCTGCGTCGTGGTCGAGGACTTGCTCAGGGAGGCGTTGACGGAGGCGCTGAACGGGCCCCAGCCGGCACTGGCGCTCGCGCTGACCGAGGCCGACACCGTCTTGGAGTCCGAGGAACTCTGCTGGATCCCTTGCGTCTGCGTGTAGTTGACGGTCTTCCGCTCGCCCGCAGCGAGGCTGTACGACTCCGGCAGACGCTGCCAGAACTGCTCGCGGGTCACCACGTTGCCGTTCGGCAGCTCTCCCGCCCCGACCAGGATCCGCGGCCCGTTCGGCGGGACGACGACGGTACTGGTGGGCACGGGGGTCGTGCCGATGTCGTCCGGGTCCAGGAGGTCACGGCCGGTGAGGGTCACGGCGGTGTCGTCCGCCTCGACCCCCCAGGCCGCCGCGAAGGCACCCGAGTACCCGGCCTTGGCGACGAAGTAGGAGGACCGGTCGGTGTTCGTCCAGGTGCCGGTGGCTCCGGGGTCCAGGATCTGGCCCGGGTAGCCGGGGGCCAGTCTGCGGAGGCGCCGGTTGCTGCCGTACAGCAGGCCGTCGCGGCCGACCCAGTACACCAGCAGGTGCACCGGGGTGGCGTTGGTGACCGTCAGCTTCGTCCGGCGCCCGCTGTCCGTGGACGCGAGCGTTCCGCTGATGGCGAGCCGGTAGGTCTCGGTCATGCGCATGGGTGGCTCCCTTCGCGCGGTGGGTCGTGGCGCGGGCCCCGCCGGGGCGGCCGGGCGGCCTGGCACGGCGCGCCGGCTACTCCTCGCTCGTGTAGTAGAGGCGTGGGCCGTCGGTGCGGATGGCGGCGAACGGGCTGGGCACACCGGTGGCGACGTCGGGGAGGTCCAGCTCGGCGCCCAGGTTGCGGGAGGTCCAGGTGCCTCCGGCACCCCGCAGTTCGATCAGGTTCCGGTCGCCCACTGACGGGTCCCCCACTGACAGGACGTCACTCGGGGCGTCCGGGACGCCTGCGGCGCCTGTTTCGGCGGCGCCCAGGTAGTACACCCGGCTCGCCGAGCGATCGGCCTCGGCCACGGCCGCCAGGGGGCTGCCGGCGGCCGCCGCGGGGGCTCCCGCACCGTCGTCGGCCTCCGCACCGGCATGGTCGACCTCCCACCCGCGGCCGTTGAACCCCACCTCGACGGCCATCCGGTCGGCGTCCAGGTAGTGGAGCCGCGGATGGCCGTCGGAGGTCAGCAGGACCGCAGGCCGGCTGCCGGCCGCCGCGGCCGGCGCTCCGTAGGCGGACAGGTCGCACACCTGCCAGCGCGCGCCGCCCTCGGGGTTCTTCTTCGCGCCCTCGACGACCGTGTGCTCCAACTGGACGGGGCGGTTGCGCTCGTCGAGGAAGTACACCAGGCGCGCGTCGGTCCCGTACCCGGTGGCGGTCAGGCCGGTGAGCGGGGAGGGGGTCGGGCACCCCTCGACGCCGGAGGTCGGCTCGCTGACCGACCAGCCCTCGGCCCCCAGCCAGGACGCCTCGACGAGGCGGCCCCGCACGTCCAGGTAGTAGGCGTACTCACCCCACTCGGTGACGACGGCGGCCAGCGGGCTGATCGGGGAGGCGCGCGGGGCGTCGACGCACACGGCGTACGTCCACTCCGCGCCCGTCCCCTCGCCGTTGCGTTCCGCGTCCGGCTCCGCGCCGCGTTCCGCCAGCCGGACGAGGCGACGTCCGCCGTCGAAGTAGCAGACTCGCAGGCCGCCGAGCTGTCCGACCACTGCCAGGGCGCTGCCCACGTCGGCGGCGGGGGCGCCGGTCTCGGTGCTCAGGACGCGGTACCCGGCCCAACGGCCGTCCGGCGACGACGCCTCGTGGACCGCTTCGACCACACCCCGGTCCGGATCCTGGTAGTAGACCCGCCGGTCGTCCGAGGCCGGTCCCGCGGCCGATCCCACGGCCGATCCCACGGCCGTCAGGCCGCTGCCCGCGATCGGCAGCGGGCTGACCCGGTGCCAGACCGACTTCGCCGCTCCGTCACCGGCCTCCGGTGGACCGGGCGCCCGCTCCGCCGAGAAGTTGATGTCCGAGTACACCCACTTCCCGTCCTCCCGGGCCACTTCGATGATGCTGTAGACCTTCTCGGCCATCCTGGTTGCGCCCCCGTCCCTTCCGTCCGCCGGACGTGACCACGACAACGTCCCGGCCGATACCGACAGTTACCCCTCCGGTCCCGGCTCCGCCGGTCGGCTCAGGACCGGTGGCGCCACCGCTCTCCTCCTTCCACCGTGCGCCCGTGCGGCAGCCGTCGCATCCGGGACGGGGAACCGAACCCGACGGGGAACCGAACCCTAGGGCGTGTCTGACAATTCGCGTCGGATCAGCGCGCGGCGTCGGGGTGCGTGCATCGCAAGGCGGAGGAGGGAGTCCATGCGGAGCATCGGCGACCGACGACAACGCGGCGAGGCGCGTGCCCCGGCGTCGCGCGCCCGGCGGGAATTGTCAGACACGCCCTAGGAGGCCCGCCACAGCTTCAGCCTGGCGAGCCAGCGCAGGACTTCCTCGTACGCGACGCTGACAGCCCCGTCTGCGAGTGCCTGCGGTGAGGCCGGAATCCTGGAGGCCATGGAGAAGACCTTGCCGCTCTCGAGCTTCGTTCCGTAGCAGTGGACGCCGACGATGTTCCGATCGTCCACGGCGACGATCGCGGCGCCGGAATCCCCCTCACGCGTGGGCACATTGCCCTCGACCTCGATCAGGGTCAGCGGCTGCACGCTGAAGAACTGCTGGTTGACGAGGTTCGTGTCGTCCAGTGACCTCGGCAGCCAGAACGACAGGTCCACCACCCGTCCGCTCCGGACGAACCCCGTCTGCGATCCGAGCCACTGCACCTGCTCGCCCTCGCGCGGTTCCCGGACGGCGAGCGGAAGGTCCGCATCGTTGAGTCCCGGAATCCGGTACGACGTCGCCGTGGGATCGCCGGACACGTCGATGTAGGCGAAGTCGAAGCGGGAGGTGATGCGTTCCTCCGGCGAGTCCGCCCCCGAACCGATGAAGGCCGCCACGTCCCGATAGGTCCGGCGGACCGACCGTCCGGCGACGGACCCGATCCGCTGCACCTCGCCCACGGTGCCGGCGGCGCCGGGCTGGAAGACGGCCGCGTTGAGGTTGTCCACGATGTGACCGGCCGTGATGACGACGTCCCTGACGGGGGCGCCCCACCTCACCTTGGCACCCAGGGTTCCGGCGAGCGGCATGTCGCCGGCTTGGATCTGGTAGCCGCCTGGGCACGGCTTCCGGTAGCTGTTCAACGGCATGAGCGCCGGACCTCCGGCAGGATCGGCTCTTCAGGCACTAGGAATTGCGCCACTCCTTGAACTTCTCCACCCACAGGACGACTTGCTTCGAGCTGGCGGAGAAGGTCCCACCGGCCAGGTCCTGGGGGGTGGGCGGGATCCAGGACGCCCAGGTGAAGGGCCGGCCGCTCTTGTTGCTCGCGCCCCAACAGTGGATGCCGATGAGCTGTCCGTCCTCGGCCACGACGGCGGCACCCGAGTCACCGTCCCTTGAGGGAGTGCTGCCTTCGACCTCGATCAAGGTGACGGGCCACACGGGCACCAGCCCAGTCCTATCGGTCCTCAGCAGGGCCCCCGAGAGGTCCACCACCCGGCCGCTCAGGACCGTTCCCGTCGCCGAGCCGAGCCAGCGCACCCGATCGCCGTTCCGCGGCGACCGCACGACCAGCGACTGATCGGTTTCATGGATCCCCGGAATCTGACGCGAGGTCGCCGTCGGGTTGATCGTCACATCGGCGAAGGCGAAGTCGAAGGTGCTGACGACGTGATGCCCGTCGACGGGGGTGAGGAAGTCATCGAGGTCCCGGTAGGTCTTCAACGGAGACCTCTGTGTGACACAGCCTATTCGCTGGACCTTCGCCGCGAGGGGAGACGGCTGGAAGACGATCGCGTTCGCGTTGTCCACGATGTGGCCGGCGGTCATCAGGACGTCCCTCGGGGGATCGCCCCAGAGCACCTTCGCCCCCAGCGTCCCGGCCGTCATCATGTCGCCTGCCTGGATCCGGTATCCGCCCGGACAGGGTTCCATGAGCTGGGTCAGTTCCGGCATGCGTGTCATCCCTCCACAGCGATGACTGATCCGCCGATGCCTGATCCGTCGATGCGTGATCAGAGTGTCGCTTCGGCTCAGTTCCATCCTGGACGCCCACCGGACCCGCGGCCACCTCGGCCGGACGGGTAGGCAGCCACCCCGCCCCCGAACGGACCGGGGCGCAGCCGCGGCCCGCAGCCGGCGGCCCGATCAGGCCCGGTCAGGGCCAGTCAGGCCCGGTCAGACCCGGCGCGAGATGACCATCAGGTACTCGCAGGGGGCGTCCGTCCGGTTGGCGAAGCCGTGGTCCGCGTCGGCCTGGAAGAACAGGGAGTCGCCCGCGTCCAGGGTCTCGCTGATCCCGCCGACCGCGACGGTGAGGGTGCCGTCGAGCACCACGATCTGCTTCTCCGTCCCCGGCGGGTAGCCGGGCAGCAGCCCGGTGGAGACCTGTGCGGGGAGGCGGTGGACGACCAGTTCGGATCGGCCGGCGCCCGGGGCCGCCGACACGATGTGCCGTTCGAAGCCGGTCTCCGGGTCGCGGAAGACGGGGCGCTCGGCCTTGCGCAGGACGACGGCCGCGCCGGAGGCGGCGTCCGCCGGTGCCCCGATCAGGTCCGAGAGCGGCACGTCGAGGGCGTGGGCGATCCGGGACGCGATGCCGATCGTCGGGCTCTTCTCGCCGCGTTCGACCTTGGACAGCATCGCCCGGCTGACCGACGAGCGGACGGACAGCTGCTCCAGCGTCAGTCCCGCCTCCTCGCGGCACCGGCGCACGTTGCCGCCGAACGCGCCGGCCGGCTCGTCGCCGTGCCGTGGTCCGGCCGTGTTCCCGTCCTGCCCGACTTGCGCGTCTCGCCCGTCCTGCTCGACCACCGTGCTCCTCGATCCATGGATCCCCCGCTGCCCACAGTGTAGGGTTTCTTCTAAAGAAGATTCAGTCTTCTATCAGAGAATCGCAATGCACGCCCGATCCGACGGAGGGGTTCCATGCACTTGATCTCACACGGCCGGCACCACGCCACGTTCGCATTCGGCGACCTGCGGGTCGTCTCGTTGCGGGACGGGTACATCGACATGCCGCCGACCCGGCTGCGCGACGAGTGCGGGCACCCGCTCGACGAACTGCCGTCCGCCGTCCCGCTGGTCGGCGACAACCTGCGACTGTCCGTCAACGCGTTCTTCGTCACCGACGGCACCCGGTCGGTCCTCGTCGACACCGGCGCGTCCGACGTCTGGCACGAGCCCACCATGGGGCTGATCCACGACGCGCTCGACGAGGCGGGGATCGACCGCGCGCGGATCACCGACGTGGCCATCACCCACCGGCACGAGGACCACGTGAGCGGACTGATCGCGCCGGACGGCACGGAGGCGTTCACCGGTCTCGAACGGGTGTGGATCGGCGCGGGCGACGCCTCGGTGTTCACGGGACGGCTCGCACCGCTCCGCGACCGGGTCGTCCCGGTGTCGGAGGAGGTCGCGATCAACGACTGGACCACCGCGCTCCCGACCCCGGGCCACACCCCCGGCCACACCGTCTACGAGGTCCGGAGCGGCGCCGGCCGCCTGCTGCTCTGGGGCGACACCGTCCACGTCCCCACCCTGCAGTTCGACCGGCCGGACGTCGCCTGGGAGTACGACGGCGACCAGCCGCAGGCCCGCGCCGCGCGGGCGGCCCTCCTCGAACGGCTCGTCCGGCCGGACCACTTCGTCGCGGGCGCCCACCTCGACTCCCCCGGCATCGCCCGGGTGACACCCTCCCACCAGGGCTATGCGCTGGAGTACCTGGCCCCGCCGATCGGCTGACCCGGCCCGTCAGAGCCGCGTCACGGCCGCGTCACAGCCGCGCCAGAGCCCCTTCAGAGCCGGTCGTAGATGCCGACGAGGTGCCGCAGGACGTCGGTCGCGGCCTCCAGGGCCTGGACGTCGTGGTGCGCGAGTGCGGCGTCCAGCGCCTCGGTGAGGGCGGCCTGGCGTTCCCGGTGGCGCTGCCGGCCGGCGTCGGTGAGGGCGACCAGGACCGAGCGCTTGTCCCCCTCGGGGCGTTCGCGGGTGACATAGCCGGCCGCGGCGAGGCCGTTGACCAGCTGAGTGGTCGCGGCGCCGGTGGTCTCGGTGGCGGCGGCGAGGCGGCCGATCGGGAGCGGGCCGGTCTCGGCGAGGGCGCGCAGGGCGCGGGCGTGGGTGAGGGAGAGCGCGCCGGCGGTGCGGGTGGCGCGTCCGCGCAGGCGGGAGTCGGCGGCGCTGAGGCTGTAGGCGGCGCGGGCGAGCTGGTCGAGCGCCGGGCCACGGGCGGGGGTGGGGGTGGGGGTGGGCTGCTGGTCCGGCACGATGCGGTCTCCTCGGCGGGCGGGGTGGAGCGGGACGGGACGAGACGGGGTGAGTTGACAAGGATTCTAGCCTAAGTACTTAATAGTTAAGTACTTAGGTGTTTCCGCACGGCACGGCCGCACCGCCCGCGACACCCGCAAGGTCCGCACCGGCCGTCGGCACCCCCTTTCCCCGAGAGGACACCCCTCATGACCGTTCGTTCCACCGGCCAGAGCTGGGCCCTGGACATCGCCCTCGCCCAGGGCGGCTTCGACGCCCTGCACCCCCAGGCCAAGGGCACCCTGGAGCAGCTCGGCCACGACCACACCGACTTCGACAAGGTCTTCGACCTCGTCCGGAGCGGCGTGATGCTGCCCAAGGCGTGGGCCACCATCGCCGGCCAGGCCGAGGAGCGCGCCGCCCACCACGAGGCGAACGGCTTCCAGCAGACCGCCGCCGACCTGTACGTGCGCGCCGCCGTGATGTGGGGCCGCGCCCAGTACTCGATCTTCGACGCTGCGGACCCGCGCAAGCTCGCCTTCCGCGCGCACGCCGACCACTGCGTCGAGCGCCTGGGCACCCTGCGCGGGAACCGGGTGCGCCGGGTCGTCCTCGACTTCGAGGGCAAGCAGATCTTCGCCCTGCTCCACCTGCCCGCCGGTGAGGTCAGGAACGCCCCCGCGGTGATCCTCGGCCCGGGGATGGACATGATCAAGGAGGACTACATCCACGCGGCCGAGCGGTACTACACCTCGCGCGGCATGGTGGCCCTGTCCATCGAGGGCCCGGGCCAGGGCGAGAGCCGGGCCAACGGGCTGACCGTCGACCTGACCAACTACGAGCGGGCGATCGGCCGCTACATCGACCACCTGGCCTCGCTGCCGCAGGTCGACCCGGCACGGATCGGCATGTTCGGCATCTCGATGAGCGGCTACTGGGGCTCCCGCGCCGCCGCCACCGACCCCCGGCTGGCCGCCCTGGCCGCCTTCGAGGCCGTCACCGGCGACTTCCGGACCATCTTCGAGCGGGCCCAGCCCACCTTCAAGAACAACTACATGTTCATGGCCGGCTACACCGACGAGGAGGCCTTCGACACCGAGCTGGTCGCCAGGATGCCGCTCGGCGACCTGGTCCGGCAGATCACCTGCCCGGTGCTGTACGGCATCGGCGAGTTCGACGAACTCACCGTCCTGGAACAGGCCCTGGCCAACTACGAGCGGATCCGCGCCCCCAAGGAGATGCGCGTGTACGAGAACGAGTTCCACCCGCTGGGCGGCACCGCCGCCGAGGTCTTCCGCTTCGGCGCCGAGTGGGTCGAGCGCGCCCTGAACGGCGAGTTCGCCGAGCCCGGCCGCGACGTGCGCCACTACGTCCACGCCGACGGCCGCACCACCGACGGCACCGCCCACCCCAGCTGGTGGCTCGGCACCACCCCCGCCCAGATCGCCGACGCCCGCCGCGCCCGCCGCGCCTGACACACCGGCCGGGCGCCTCGACGGAGGCGCCCGGGCGGTGATCGAACGTCCATACGTGAAATGGGGCACCCGTGCGAATGGAGAGCGTCAACACGCGCCCCGGCACCGTGGTTTTGCAGCAGGGTCGTTGACGGCCTACCGGGCCAACTTTGCCCAGTACATTGATGACCGGCCCCGGGAGCGGGGCGCCCCTCGATCCGTCGCACACCGCGCGCCCACCCTGCGGCCCGCGGTGAGGAAGAGACGCGCATGGAGCACGGCATCCCGGAAGCACCGGTCACCCCGCACACCGCGACCCCCGCCCCCGGCCGCACGCCCTTGGGCTTCGGGGCGTTCGTCACCCTCTCCCGAGGCCGCTACCTGCTGTACGCCCAGGCGCGGCTGCAGGACGACCGGGCGGGCGAGGCCGCGGTCGCGGAGGCCCTGCACTGCACGCACCTGCACTGGGAGGTCGTCCTGCAGAGCCCCAGTCCGGCGAAGGAGGCCTGGTCCGCGCTGCGCCGCTCGGTGACCGCGGCGCGGCGCGGGCGCGACGACCCGGACGCGGCGGCCGTCGGGGAGGACCTGCTGCACCGCCTGCTGCCCGGCCAGATCGCCGACATCGTCCTGCTGCGGCACCGCCTCGGCCTGGCCCCGGAGACCGTCGCCGCCCTGATGGGCACCGAGGTGTCCGTGGTCGAGGCCGGCGTCCTGACGGCCAAGCGGCTGCTCGACGAGTACGCGTCCGACCTGAGGGAGGTCATCCCACACATCTGAACACCTGAGCACAGCTGAGCACATGAGCGCGCATGAGTGCTCGCGAGAGCGAGCGAGAGCACATGAGCGCACGTGGGAGCACATGGCAGCGCACCAGCGCGCCGTCCGGCACCGGGGGGCCGCACCGGTACTCCAGAACGCCGGAGCGCGGCCAGAAGTTCCCTCTCCGTGTCCGCGCCACCCCATAGGGTGATGGCGCCCGCCGCCATGCCTTCCCTACACTGATCGGCAACTGCCCTGCCGCTGGACGGGGTTGGCGACCGTTGAAGGGCCCGATGGGGATCAAGAACGACGGCATCGACGTGACCGTGCCCAGTGATGCCAGAGTCTACGACTGGCTACTGGGCGGGTCGATCAACTTCTACGCCGACCGGAGAGCAGCCGAGCGCCTGCTCCAGATCGCGCCAACCAGCCGACAACTGGTCCTGAACAACCGGTGGTTCCTCCACCGGGTGGTCCACGCACTGGCCACCGAGTACGGCGTCCGCCAGTTCCTGGACTACGGCTGCGGGCTGCCGCTGGGCGACAACCTCCACCAGGTCGCCCAGCGCGTCGACCCACGCTCGCGCATCGTCTACGTCGACAAGGACCCCATCGTGATCGCGTACGGGCGCGAGTCCTTGGACGAGAACAACCGCACCGCCCTCATCAGGGCCGACATGACCGACACCGAGGCCGTCTTCGGCCACCCCGCCGCGCTGGACCTGATCCACCCGGACGAGCCCACCGCCGTCCTGTTCGCCGCCGTCCTGCACTGCCTGCCGGACGAGCAGCATCCCGGCGAGCTCATCCGACAGGTCGTGTCACGGCTCGCCCCCGGCAGTTTCGTGGTCGTCTCCGAACTCGTCAGCGACGACGCCCGCGTCCGCACCGAGGTCAGCGAGCTGATGAACCGGCAGGTGCCCAGGCACTGGGGCCGGGTCCGGGAGAAGGAGGACGTCCACTCCTACTTCGAAGGACTGGACCTCGAACGGCCCGGCCTGGTCGACGTCGCCGACTGGCGGCCGGCCTCCGACCTGCAACAGCACCAGCGCAGCCGGGAGTTGACGGCGTTCGGCGGCCTGGCCCGGGTCCCGTGAGGGCGGCCGGACCGTGCCTCCCGAACAGGACCTAGGAGTACCGCTCGACGGCGCTCTCGATCAGGCGCATGCTCTGGAACCGCGTGGCGGCCCGCGCCTTCATCTTCACCAGCAGCTGCAGGTGCCGCTCGTAGTCCGCCCCGTTGTTGCGCCCGCCCGCGACCCCTGTGGCCTTGGGACGGTAGTCGGCACTCTCGTACCCCTCCAGGTAGATCATCGGCGGCGGCCCGCCGGCGTCGAACTCCAGGTGGGTGATCGAGGCCATCTGCAGACCGATGATCCTCGCCATCGGCACCACCCGGAGCTTGATCCCGGGGGTCAGGGCCATCGCGTGCAGGTGGAGCATCTGCCCGGCCATCACGCTCTTGTCCTCCACCAGCGGTTGCAGCACGAACTCGCTGATCAGGATGCTCGCCAGCTCCGGCGGCGAGTCGAGGAAGCGGCGCTTGCGCTCCATCCGCAGCCCCACCGCCAGCTCCACCTTGTCCTGCTCGCTGGACAGGAAGTGCCGCTCGATCATGTCCCGCGCGTACGCCTCGGTCTGCAGGACGCCCGGCACCACGAGCGCCTCGTAGGTGTCGATCCGGCGCGCGGCCTCCTCCAGGCCGATGAAGGTGGTGAGGTAGCCGGCCGTCGGTTCGAGGTACCGCGACCACCACACCGGCCGTCGCGCCTGCGCCGCCAGCTGCATCAGCTGCGCCTCTTCGTGGGCGACCATGTTGTACCGGCGGGCGAGCGCCCGGACGTCGATCTCCTCGGGCGGGCTCTCCCCCCGTTCCAGCCGCGAGAGCGTGGAGTTCGAGAACCCCGTGTTGCGGACCGCCGCCGTCTGGGTCAGGCCCAGGCTCTCGCGCAGCGCTTTCAGCCGGCAGCCGAGGATGAGGGCTGCGGCCGGCGGATTGTTGGCGGGGTCCGCGCCCGCCCGGCGGTGCGGAATCACTCGGGCGAGATGATCGCCGTTCTCGAAAAGGGTGGGCACGGGGGCTCCAGGTGCGACTCTATTTTGCTCATCGTCGCATATGCGAAGCCCACGCGCCCCACCCTCACGCGAATCCGGCCGGAACTTGTGCGGAAGCCGACCCGGAGTCGTAAAATGCCAAAATCAGGCAACAAACATGTGATCGAATTCGCCGTTCCGGACGCCGCCGAAGAACACCTCGATCTCCCTGGCCGTGAAGATCAGGGCGACACCGTCCGGGTCGGTGGAGTTGCGCACGGCGGCCCCACCCTGCGGCAGGCGCGTCATCTCGACGCACACCCCGGTGTCGGCGCTGGCCGCCGCCTTGATCCAGGTCGCTCCCTCGATGTCCCCGGCGGGCATTCCATTGATGAAAGTCTTCATAGGATCATCCTTCCAATGCAACGATGTGACATTCTCTCGACGCATAGCCGATCCGGGCATACCCGATCAGGGCATGCCGAGATCCGGCCACGGGCCGATAGTCGGTGAGGGGCAAAAACAAGCGGACCACAAATTGAAAATAAATAGAGATGTGTTGTGAT
>NZ_JBEOSV010000007.1:121802-177814 GCF_040303245.1 Kitasatospora sp. NPDC096077
ACACAAACATAATCACAACACAAAAAACCAAATCTACCAAAAAACATACGCCAAACCCCCACCCGCCAAACCCCCTCTCGGTCTAGCCCCTCACCCCCCCCCCCCCCGACTAGTGGGAATGCTAGCGAGTGGAGTTCGCATACAGCACGCCGCCAAATGGGGGGATAAATCCGGGGCTCGGCGCTTATTCGCTGAACGGAATATCCGACAGAAACTCCGCGTCACGCGGGTCGGGTCGCCTTGCCGTCCAGCCAGAGCGTGTCGGACTCGTCGCGGTGCGAGCCCGTCGTGCCCACGTGCTTGGCGTCGATCTTCGCGCCGTGCTTGAAGACGTGGACGAGCGCCATGCCGTGCCCCCGGCCCAGGCCGTAGTCCTCCTTGAGCCAGGTGAGGATCGCTCCCGCCTTCGTGGCCGGGCGTCGAAGCCGCGCTGCTCGGCGAGGGCGATGAACTCGCGCGGCGTCAGGCCGGTCTTGGTCTCGATGGTGTCCAGGTACGCCTGAAAGGACATGTGCCGTCTCCTGCTCGTATCGGTGTTCCGTGTCGGTGTTCAGGGTGTGGACCTGCCCCGAGCCCGAAACTCATCGCTCGACGCCGAAAATTTTCAGGCGGGTCCGTGGATCGGGCCGACGACGCGGCACCCCACACCCGCGGCCCCGCCCCGACACCCCGCAAGATCCCTGCGCACGAAGCCATTTGAACGGGGAAAACGCAACTTCGACAAGGATCGGAGAACGGGCTACCTTCACCTGACCTTCGGTGGTCGCCCACGGTCGCACCGGGGTTCCTCCAGGCTGGGCCACCCTCAACAGGACGGTTCGGTCACGCCCCAGGAACCCCCGCCCCCGTACACGAGCCACCGGAGCGGGTCCACACCAGGCAGTCCTGACCAGGGAGAGACGCATGCCCCAGCTCGCTCTGTACACCTTCGGCGTCCTGAAGTCACCGCTCGCCGATCCCGCGCCCCTCACCCGCGAGTTCCACGACAGCGCCGAGCCCATCTACCGGACGCTCAGCGAACACCCCGGCTACCTCGGTCACGCCGAGGCGGCCGAGGGCAGCCGGGGCGCCCACTTCGACCTGGACTGGGGCCCCTGGGGCCGGTTCGTCGTACCGGCCTGGTACGACAAGGGGCGCACCACGGACACCATGGCCTTCGCCGCCTCCCTCTCCCTCTGGACCGACCTGGGCCTCGCCTTCGACGCCATCTACACCGGCCTGCACCGCGCGGCACTGAACCGGCGTCACGACTGGTTCGAGCGGAGCGGACACCCGGCCTACGTGCTCTGGTGGGTCTCCGACGGCACGGTACCCACCTGGCAGGACGGGGTCTCCCTGCTGGAGCACCTCCACGACCACGGCTCCGCGCCGCACGCCTTCGGCTTCCGCCACGCGTTCGGTCCGGACGGAACTCCGGCCACCGTCAAGGGCTTCGGGCCGAAAGCGGCCCGGCCGCACTGACCGGTCGGGAGTCAGGACGGCCGGCACGCGTCAACCGGCCTGGGCGCCCCCGATGTAGGCCCGCAGTTCGGCGTGCCCGGTCGGCACCTTCCACCGTCGCAGGGCATCCGTACCGCCGTACGGCCAGGAGAGGTCGCGGTGCTCGGCGAGGAACCGCACGACCCGCTGCTGCACGTCGCTCAACTCGCCGAAGGACTGCGGTGGTTCGAACGGTCCGACTCGTTCATCCGGAAAGGCCGTGGTGAACAGCCGGTGCGCGAGGTAGTACCTGTCGCCGGACCGCTCACGGTCGTCCACGCAGTCGGCCAGGCCGGCCAGCACGGCGTCGATCGCCCGGGGCGTCGCGGCCTCGGGCGTCCCGGCCAGGGCCATCACGGCGAGGGCGGCATAGGAGCCGCTCAGGAACGACATCGTCTCGGTCTTCTCCGGTGGCCGGGCGACGGTCTCGACCAGCACGTCGACGACGGCCGCCCCGGCGACGCCGAGCCGGGTCAGGGCGAAGGCGGCGGCCCAGCGCAACTCGACGACGGGGCTCCCCAGGTGGCCTTCGAGGAAGGGGACGACCGCCGGATCACCGAGCAGCCCGAGGGCGACCAGGCCCGTCGCCGCCGCGCCCGGCGAGGCTTCGGCTTCGGCTTCGGCTTCGCGGGCGACGAACTCCGTCAGCAGCGGGATCGACGTCGCCGCGGACTCGGGGAACCAGGCGAACAGGTTCGCCGTCCCGGCGCGCAGCTCGGGAACGTCCGAGGTCAGCAGGACGGCGAGCGCGGGCAGCGCCTCCCGGACGGCGTCGTAGCAGAGCACCACCGCCTCGGCGTCGATGAGCAGTTGCTCATCGACCTCCTCGCGCCATCGGCGCTGTTCGTCGTCCGCGGCCTCGGCGATCCACCGCGCCCGCTCGTCGGCCTCGCCCCGCATGGTCTCCAGGGCGTCGCGGTCCTCGCGCGGGTCGTAGCCGTCCGGCAGGTGGTTGTTGTCGAGGCCGATCGCGATGGCGACCAGCAGTCCGACGAACCGGTGCCGGTCGGCCAGCCGCGAATCGAGCGCCATCCGCACCAGGAACGGGACGGTGTACAGCGCGGCCTGCGAGCGGGTGCCCTGGTGCACGATGTGGTTCGCGAGCAGCACACTCGGCGGGTAGTGGCCCCCCGAGTCCCCCGCCCGCATCGCCCGTAGGTGTCCGGGGACGTCGTCGGCCTTGCCGTAGGAGTGCCGCAGCCGGGCCCAGGGCACGTCGTCCAGGCCGGCGAGGGGGTCGTTGATCACAGCAGCAGATCCTGGCACACCGGGGACGCTTCCTTCGAACTGGTGTCCGACCGTGCGCGGGTCGTGCGATGCTTCCTCCCGTGCCCGAGCAGCCCTCAGCCGGACGGCGGGACGATCTTCGCCTCATGCGCGGCGATGGCGAGCTGCACCCGGTCACGCGCGTCGAGCTCGGCGAGCAGCCGGGCCACATGGGTCTTGGTGGTGGCCAGGCTGATGTACAGCTCGGCGGAGATCTCGCTGTTGGACATGCCCCGCCCGATCAGGGTCAGGACCTCGCGTTCGCGTTCGGTGGCGTGATCGGCGCCCAGACCCTGCTCGGCGAGACGGCCGGCGGTCTGATCCGCACCACCTTCATGGCCGTACCGAACCGCAGCCGGGTCCTGCTCGCCAAGGCCGGCGTCCTGACCGCCGTCCTGACCGCCGTCGGCGCGCTCGTCGCCGTGCTGACCTGGTCCGTCACCCTGGCCTGCTACGCGGACCGGATCACCGCCTTCTCCTGGAGCACCCCCGGTCTCGGCCGGTGGACACTGGCCACCGTGGTCGCGTTCCCGGTGTCCGGCCTGATCGGCATGGCCGGCGCCGCACTCGTCCGCAACACCGCGGCCACCGTGTTCGCCCTCTTCGTCAACTTCGTGACCGTGGCCGTCTGGCTGGCCGCCGGACGCTGAACGCCGTTGTTGCGGCCACCGGGGACCGGCGGTCCTGCCCTGCCCTGCCCTGCCTTGCCCTGCCCTACTCGGTCCGAGGTCGTGAACCCGTTCCCGGGTGTCCTGCACGACCGTGCTCAGCACCCCGAGCGCGACGACCGCCATGATCATCAGCGTGAGCACGGCCACCAGGGCGCCCATGGTGATCCGAGCAGTTCGACGGCCCGGCGGTACTTCGCCGAACCGGCCTCACCGAGCTGGTCCACGCGGACGCCGTCGACGGTCACGGTGCCACTGGAGGGCTTGTCCAGACCGGCGATCAGATTCAGCAGCGTGGACTTCCCGCTGCCGGAGTGCCCGAGGATCGCCACGCACTCACCGGACGCCACGGACACGGTCACACCGGCCAGCGCCGACGGGCCGTCGTCGTACTTCTTCATCGCGTCCTGGAGAGCGATCATCGGTGCATTCGTCGTGGCCATGAACCTAGGAGCGGGCCGTCATCCGCCGCGTCGGCCGGCGGATGTCACCTCTCCCCCCGGGGCCATCGGCCCGGCGGTGTACCGGCGTACATCCCCGGGGCGACGCGCGGAGCCGACGCCGCTGAATACGATCTCCGCATGGAAGAGCTCCTCCGGCGTCTCTCGACATCGAAGCGCGTGACCCGACTGGCGCCACAGGCCGTGGTGCTGGCCACTGCCTGCCTCTACGCGGCGCTGATCCCGTTGACGATGGGGGTTCCTGAGAACGGCCTGTTCCGGTTCCCCGACCTCGAACCCGTCGAGATGCTGGGTCTGTACGTCGTGCTCGCCCTGCCGGTTCTGCTGGTGCGCCGTCTGCCGGGGACCGTCTTCGCGGTGGTCCTGGGCGAATCGGTCCTCGGCAACGTCTTCGGCGCGCGGCCCGACATCATGTTCGGCCTGCTCGTCGTCCTGGCCGGGTACCTCGCCGTCCGGCGGCCGAAGGCTGCCGCCGTCGGCTCGGTCGCGGGCGTCGCCGCCGCGTTCGTCAACGATCTCCACGCCCGCGCGCAGACCGTCAGCGACGCGGCCCAGTGGGCCGGGGGGCTCGCGTTGTGGTTCGCGGTCGCGTGGGTCTTCGGGGGTGTGTACCTCAAACGCCGTGAATACCTCGGCGCCCTGCGCGAGCAGAGGGAGGCCCGCGCCGTCGTCACCGAGCGGCTGCGGATCGCCCGCGAACTGCACGACAGCGTCGCACACAGCATCGGGATCATCACGGTGCTGGCGGGAGCGGCGGCGCGGGTCGTGGACACCAAGCCCGAGCAGACTCGGCAGGCGCTGGCCGGCATCGAGTCCACCAGCCGTCAGACGCTGCTCGAACTGCAGCGCATGCTCGGGGCGCTGCGCCGCGCCGAGCCCGACGACGCCATGCTGGGGGCCGCCCCGCTGGCGCCGGCCGGCAGCCTGGCCGACATCCCGCGGCTCGCCGAACGTACGGCCGACGCCGGGGTGCGGGTCGAGGTGGACTGGCGGGGCGAGCGGCGTCAACTGCCGCCGGAGATCGAGCTGTCGGCGTTCCGGATCGTCCAGGAGTCGGTGACGAACGTGGTGCGGCACTCCGGTGCGAGCACCTGCCGGGTCGCGGTGGGCTACGAGCCGGAAGGGGTGACGATCGAGGTGGTGGACGACGGGGACGACGGTCCCGGCGAGCCGGGCCGGCCGAGGGCCTCGGCGGCGCCCGCCGGGAGCGGCTTCGGCCTGCTCGGCATGCGCGAGCGGGTGTCGCTGCTGTCCGGCCAGTTCAGCGCCGGCCGGCGTCCGGAGGGCGGATTCCGAGTGACGGCTAGGCTCCCGGCATGAGCGTGCGCGTACTGCTGGTCGACGACCAGCCGCTGATGCTGGTCGGGCTCACGATCCTGATCGGCAGCACCGACGACCTGGAGGTGGTCGGCGAGGCCGGCGACGGCCGGGAGGCGGTGCGCCTGGTCCGTGAACTGCGGCCGGACGTCGTGGTGATGGACATCCGGATGCCGGGCATGGACGGGATCGAGGCGACCCGGCAGGCGACCGCCGAGCCGGACCCGCCCAAGGTGCTGGTGCTGACGACCTTCGACGACGACGAGTACGTCTACGGCGCACTGCGCGCCGGGGCCAGCGGATTCCTGCTCAAGAGCATGGCCCTGGACGCGATCCTGGACGCGATCCGCGTGGTGGCGGCCGGCGAGGCGTTGCTCGCGCCGAGCGTCACCCGACGGCTGATCGCCGACTTCGCCGGAACCTCCGCGACCCCCGTGGCCGCCGCACCCGCCACTCCCGTACCGGACATCGAGCCCGACGCGGACTTGAGCCTCATCGCGGAGATCACCGACCGGGAGCGCGAGGTGCTGGCACTGGTCGGACAGGGACTGTCGAACGGTGAGATCGCCGAGCGGCTGGTGATCAGCGCGGCGACGGCGAAGACCCATGTCGCGCGCCTGTTCGCCAAGTTGGAGGCCCGGGACCGCGTCCACCTGGCGATCATCGCCTTCGACACCGGGCTCGTGCCGCGCAAACGGTAGGGCGGGTGGAGAGGAACAGCCCGACCACGTCGGGCTGTTCCTCTCCACCCCGACCCGGCGTCACTAGGGCTGGAAGAGCACTTCCGGATTGTCCGGCGAGGGGCCGTCCAGCAGCGGACTGTCGATCCCCTTCAGCGACTTGTCGAAGAACGCCGTCACGTACTCGCGGGTGATCGCCACCCCGCGTTCCGGGGAGAGGGCCGGCGTCGGGAGCCCGGCCTCCTCGGCGAGCACCTCGTGGTCGGCGAAGCTGAAGTGGCCGGCGCCGGCGACCGTCAGCCACTTCTTGTAGCCACCGAGGGCGTCCCAGGCGTGCCCCCAGACGACGCCGTCGCCGCTGCCGGGCGTGTGGCCGTCGGCCCTGCCCAGCAGGAGGAACGGCCGGTTGATCTGGCCGGGCAGCGGGGTCGGGAAGAAGGTGCCGTCCATGTCCACTCCGGCCCGTACCCGCGGGTCGGCGATCATCGCGGCGGCCGCCGTCGCTCCGCCGAGGGAGTGTCCGGCCATGCCGATCTCGTGCCTGTCGATGAGGTGTGCCAGGCGCCACGCGCCGTTGCCGTGCGTCAACTGGTCGATCACGAAGGACACGTCCCGCGCGCGGCTGGCGACCTCGGCGGGGAGGTCGAGCTGTGCCGGGTCGTCGCAGATCGCGCACGGCGGCGTCCGGCCGTCCGCCAGCGTCTCGCCGCTGTCCTCGTAGGTGTGGCCGACGAGCGCGACGACGTAGCCGTGACTGGCCAGTTCGGTCGCGAGCGAGGTGAGCATCATGCGCGGGTTCTCGGCCGCGGCCGAGAGGACCACCAGCGGATGCTTGCCGTGCTGCGGCCGCGCGCCGTCGAAGGCGTGGGTGGTGACGCCGGAGAGGGTCTGCGGGGTGATGCCGGTGCTCGCCGGGAACTTCTGGCGCTGGATGATTCCGGCTGCCTCGCCGAGGGTCATGTAAAGGGCCGGGGTCCCGGTCCCGGGGACGGCCGGGTAGAGCATGGTGACGGTCAGTTGGCGGGGGCCGGAGGACGGCACCCACGGGTCGGGACGGCTCTCGTCGGTGAGGTGGATGATCTCCTCGCCGGCGGCGTAGCGGCCGGTCGGCGCGGGGAGCGTGCCTTGGAAGGACCGCGTGGGCGCGGTGGCCGCGGCCGGAGCGGCGCTGAACGCGTGGGTGGCCGACGGTGCGGCCGACGGCGTGGTCGTGGCGGCGAACCCGGGGCCGGTTCCGGTGACGAGGGCGGCGAGCGCCAGCGCCGCGACGGCGCTGATACGGCGGTTGCTTTTCATGGGGACGACGCTAGATTCCGCGGCTCCGTGTCGAATCGGCCCGCGGATGTAAACACTCCGACGGCGTCCGTAACCCCCGTGAGGTATCGGAGTACACCGCCGGGAGTATGCCGTGCGGCCCGGGGTTCCCTGGCGCCCTGACTACGCTGCGGGTATGTCCGAACAGGGAAGTTATCGCCGCGAGTCCGCCCGGGTGCTGTTGACCGACGAGCTGGACCGCCTGCTCCTGCTGAAGTTCCACATCGACCCGGACGCTCCCGGGAGCGGTCACGGCTGGTGCACGCCCGGCGGTGGAATCGAGGCCGGGGAGAGCCTGGCGGAGGCGGCGGCCCGCGAGCTTCGCGAGGAGACGGGCCTGTCCGTGGCGCCGGAGGCCCTGGGAGCGGCGGTCGCGGAGACCTCCGGTTATGCGGATGTCGGGTGGGCCGAAGGGGTCTTCCGGGACGTCTTCTTCCATTGTCGCGTAACCGGCCACCAGGTCGATGTGACGGGCCAGGAGGCGCATGAGCGCACGTACCACGCCGGGTACCGCTGGTGGCCCGTCGCCGAGCTGGCGGCCACCGATGAGACGGTCCATCCCTTCGGCCTGGCCGAGTTGACGGCCCGGCTGGTGGCCGGGCACGCCCCGGCCGAACCGGTCCGTCTGCCCTGGCACCACTGACGTCCGTCCGCGTCAGCGCCGGACGAGGCCGGCCCGGTGGGTGAGGTGTGGGTCGTCCGGGGTGCCGAGGACGAGGATCTGGAGGGCCGCGCCGGTGTAGACGGCCAGGAGGCGGACGATCCTGCGGGTCTTCTGCATGGTGGGGTCTCCGTTTCCGGGTTCGGCGGGTGGTGCGGTGGGTGCGGGGGTGGGTGTGGGGGTTACCAGGAGGTGGCGTCGTCCATGGACTGCTGCCAGTAGGTGACCTTGAGGGAGTCGTCGACGTAGACGCCCTTGGCGGGCAGGGCGGGGTGGGCTCCGGTGCCGACGCTCCCGCTCATGGCGGGGCCGGAGAAGTAGACGGTCAGCGAGGTGGCGGTGTAGCCGTGCTCGGCGTTGCCGCCGTCGGTGGAGGAGAGGTTGACGGAGGCGTAGCCGGACTCGCCGGGCTGGAGGGTGACGACGGCCTGGGGCTTGGAGTCGTCGATGACCGGGGGCACGGCCTGGGCCTCGCCGAAGCGCACCGCCGGGTAGCCGTACAGGAAGCACGCCCCCGCACCGGTGTTGGTGACGGTCAGCAGCATGTGGTTGACCGGACGGTTCAACGGGGCGGCCGTGGTCTTGGTGTTGGAGCCGGTGCAGGTGCCCGGCTTGGCGGGCTTGGCGGGCTTGGCGGGCTTGGATGGCGCCGGGATGCGGGTCGGGGCCTTCGGAGCGGCGGGGGCCTTGGGAGTGGCGGCGGTGCCGGTGCCGGTGCCGGAGTCAGCGGCAGCATGCGCGCCGGTACCCAGTGGTGGCAGCGGTGTCGGTGGCGGCGGTCGGGGCGGAGGCCGCAGTGGTGGCCTCCTGGGTAGGGCGGGCGGTGGCCGACGGGGTGGCAGCCGCCTTGCCGCCGCTGTTGTTACCGTTGCCGGCGCCGTGGTCGCTGCCGCAGGCGGTCAGCGAGAGGGTGGCGAGTGCGACGCCGGTGGCGGCGATGAGACGGATGCGGGAGGTGCGGACGGACATGTGGTCTGGCCCCTTTCGGCGTTCGGTCGAGCGGTTCGCCGGCTCGATGACCAGAGCTTGCGGGCCGAACCGTCCCGGCCGGAAGGTCCACCCGCAGAACCGGCACGGTGGAACGCCGATACCGGCTCTGACCAGCAGGGACGCCACGCACCTGGAACGCTGGAACGGGACACGGCGACCTCGGGACCAACCCGTCGGGACGGCCGGGGCGGGGCCGGCGGGGCGCGGAGTTGACGAGATCGTTCGTACTCGGGAGCATGTTCCGCCGCGCCTGTGCGCGCGTTCGCGGATGGATCGTTTTCCCGAGGTGTGGGGGTCATGACGTTGATGGTGTCCGAGCAGGGCAGGGGAAGGGCCGGCCTCGCCGTCGGCGCGGCGCTGGTGGTGGCGGCCTGTGCCGTCCTCGGGGGCGGCGTGGCGTCGGCTGCACCGGTCGCACCGAGCCCTCAGGTCGCGCAGGCCAAGGCCGCGACGGTCTCCCCGGACCGGGCCCCGGCCGCCGTCTCGATCACCGAGGGCGAGGTCGGCGAGGTACGCCCGCGCGGGACGATCACCTACCCGTCGGTGACCAGCTGCCTGGTCGTCACCGTCTACCTGCGCGACGGCGGCAAGGTCGGCG
This sequence comes from Kitasatospora sp. NPDC096077, assembly GCF_040303245.1. Taxonomy (NCBI): domain Bacteria; kingdom Bacillati; phylum Actinomycetota; class Actinomycetes; order Kitasatosporales; family Streptomycetaceae; genus Kitasatospora; species Kitasatospora sp. NPDC096077. The sequence goes on from NZ_JBEOSV010000007.1 coordinate 131,237, forward strand.
GGCACGCCAGCCTGTTCCAGGTCCCGGGGAAGTACACCTCCGACGAGATCCTCCCCGCCATCAGGCGTGCCGTCGGCCACCGGCCGGTGAAGGCCGTCGACGTCAGCGGGGCCGTCGGGGCCTGGAACCCCTCGTACTTCGACAAGGCCATCGAGCACTACACCGACGGCACGCCCCCCGAGCCGACCGGCGACGCGAAGGGCATCGGCGACACGGTGGCGAGGCTGCTGGGCCAGCCGCGCACGAAGGTCACCGTCCAGGACGTGCCGGACGGCGACATCACCCGCTGAACCCGCTGAACCGCTGAACCGCTGAACCGCAGGAAGTCGGACGGGCCGACTTCCGGTGCCCCGCCGGTACAGGGGAAACCGGCGGGGCCTGGTCGGACTACAGAACCTCCTCGCGGGGGTTGTCGAGCCAGCCCGCAGCGGTCACATGGGTGCCGGCCCCGGCACCGTTGACCCAGGTCCAAGCCGCAGTACCGGCCCGGCCGGTGTCGGACGTGGCCGGGTGCTCGACGACGGTGGCGGCCCGGACCGGGGCCGGCTGTGCGGTGCCGTCCGCTCCCGCGTGGGCGGCGAGCGCGATGCCGCCGCCGATCACGGCGAGGGCGGCCGCGGCCGCGCCGACCACGATGTGCTTGATCATGTCGGTCCTCCTGGGACTCGAAGAAGTGATGCCCGTAGTCGACCAGGCGCTCGCAGACGTTTGATCAACGCCGTTCCCGCAACCCGCAGCTGAGGGCAGCAAGGCCCTGTCTACCGGCCGCCGCGACGCCCTCCGGCCCCGCCGCCGAAGCGGGTTTGGCGGGGCACACCGCCGAACTCGGCCGCCCTGACCCTCGGCATCCGGGTCGCCCAGCAGCGCCAGTGCCGATCAGCCGTTCGATCCGTACCGGGTGAAGTGTCCTCGAAGAGGCCGCGAATCGGGGGCCGGTCGTGGATCCGACGGTGCGGGAGGACCCGTTCTGGGATCGTCGGTCCCGCGCCCGGGGCCGGGTGCTCCGGGCAGGCGCAGGAGTGGGGAGACGCCGTGGTGAAGCAGGAGACGTGGACGACGGACGAGTTCGGGCCCTCGCACACGGGATCCGTCGGCGTGCTCCTGCGCGACGGGACCGTCCCCGAACCCGCGTACCTGATGCTGACGGAGCACGGGGCCGGGCTGACCACCTCGCAGTGGACCGTGTACGACGGCCGCTCAGGTCTCGCCCCGCGGGCCCACGCCCTGCGCGCCGTGTGCTCCTGCGGATGGTCCGGCCGCGAGCACCGGCTCGACTGGGAGCGGATCGGTGAACGGCGGCTCGGGGAGGCCGCCATGGAGCCGGCGGACGCCTGCGAGCAGGAGTGGGACGAGCACACGGTCGAGGTGGAGAAGTCGGCCGTGGTCGTGCCCGAGGACGTCATGGAGCAGTTGCGGCGCCTGGGTGACGCCGTCGAGCGGCTGACGAAGGACTCCCCGCTGGCGGCCTTGCGGGCCGCCCGGCTGCTGGAGGTGACCGCGGAGCGGACCGCCTACTGGGCCGCTCGCGATGCCCGGTGCGAGGTGAGTCTGGCCGAGGCGGCCGCCGGGCTCGGGTTGAACGAGGACGGGGCCCGTCACCTGTTGGCCCGCTTCGGCCGCTGGAGCCCGTACAGCTGGCCCCTCGACTACTGAGCCGTGCCGGGGTCGCCCAGCTGGCGGCCACCCTAGGGGAGGGCCGGGGGGACCGGCCCTCCCCTCCCGGGGGTGGTCAGTTGCAGGTCATGGCGACGGGGGCGTGGTCCGGGTCGTTCCGGTGGCACAGGTGCTGCGGGGCCTTCAGGTCCGTGATGGAGCCCTGCCACACGGTGCCCTGCCAAAGGGCCTGCGGGGAACCGGAGTTCTCCAGCAGACGCGGGTAGCGCAGGACCTCCCAGGACGGGTACTTGTCCTTGTTGGTGTCGACGTCGAAGCCGGTGAAGTTCTTGTTCTTGTCGTCGTAGCCGTGCGGGTAGATGTGGAAGGTCGCGTTGATCCGGCCGAGGTCCGCGTACTGCGAGCCGGGGACGTCGACGAAGGAGTTGACCGCCGAGACGTCCACCCGGATGCCGCCGTCGCCGTAGGGCTCCACCCAGTACTCGTTCTGCGGGGTCCGGTCGTCCTGGACCACCTTGGCGTGCTCGGTGCGCACCAGGGGCTTGGCGTTGCGGCAGGTCAGATCGCCGACGCAGGACTGGTCGACGTAGATCCCGACCTGGCCGGTGGCGGTGTCCCAGGCGATCGCCACCTTGGAGCTGGCCTCGGGCTCGGTGCTCCACAGCCGGTGGTTGCCCAGGGCGTGGTTGACCGGGTTGCCGTCGTCGCCGATGTAGCCGCGCACCACGACGATGCCCCGGTCGGGGCCCTTGGGCAGCAGCGTGGCGCTCTCCTTCAGATCGCCCGGGGCCGGACTGCCCTGGAAGAACTGGGCGTTCGCGCGGGGGATCAGCGGGTTCGCGGTCTCGTTCGGCGACCACCGGACGGGGCCGTGCTCGAACATCTGGGTGACGCCCTCCTGCTGGAGTTCGTCGGTGACGGGGTAGCCGTACACCCCGCCCTCCCAGCCCGCCTGTCCCCAGCGCTGGCCGATGACGCCCCAGACGGGGTGGACGCCGTTGGATCGCGTGGGGTGCCAGTAGAGCGAGCCGCCCTGGAACACCTGGCGCTTTCCCGCGCCGTCGGGGAGGGAGAGTTCGTCGCTGGTGGGGTAGCCGAGGGAGCCCTTCTCCCAGCCCAGGGCGGCCCACTTGTCGCGGATGAGGCCCCAGATGGCGTGGGCGTCGGTGGCGGGGCTCCAGTAAATCGAGCCGCCGTCGAAGACGCTGAACCGGCCCACCCCGTCGGGTGCGGTCTGCTCGTCGGTCTGCGGGCAGCCGAGGGTGGTCCGGTACTCCCGGTACTTCTCCAGGATGCGGCCCTGGACCGTGTGGCCGCAGATCTGTTCCGGGTCCTGTCCGGCGGCGGAGGCCGTCGCCGGGACGAGGGCGGAGCCGGCGAGGAGGGCGGTGAGCAGGAGCGAGATCCCCGCTCCCCGTCGGCGGGCGCGTCCACGGGGCGTTGAGTGTTCTCCGTTGGTGTTCACCCGAATGATTATCGCGCGCATGCCAAGAGGAGGGCAGTGTGCGAAGCGTCAAGGAAATGGGCGGGTCCGCGGCAGAGGAACGGAGTGAACGCCGAGGGCGCCCCGGCGCCGGGGCGCCCCTGGGTCGTGCGGGGTCGTACGGGGTGGAGCCGGTCAGGGCTGCAGGCCGGCCCGCAGCACATGACGGACGCCCTGGACGCGGCCCTCTGCCGCTGACCCGCCCACGGACGGCTTCGACCCCACCGGGATCCCGTCCCGGTGGGGTCGACGGTCACGCTCGGCCCGGACTCGACTCGACTCCGCCCGGCCCCAGGCCACTTCAGCCTTCTTCAGCCCGCCTCAGCTCGCAGGGTTCGCGGACCGGGCCTCCACCAGGCCCGATTCGTACGCCGCGATCACCGCCTGGGCCCGGTCGCGGACGCTCAGCTTGGCGAAGATGCTGGTGATGTAGTTCTTGACCGTGGAGACGCTGATGCCCATCGCCGACGCGATCTCGGCGTTGTCGAGGCCGGTGGCCAGCAGGTGCCACACCTCGATCTCGCGGGGCGTGAGTTCACCCAGGTCGGACACCGGCACCGCGACCGACGACGGCGGCTGCGGCCGGCGGGGCGTGGTGACGTAGGTGGAGATCAGCCGGGTGAGCAGACGCGGCGCCACCGCCGCCTCCCCGGTGTGCACGGTGCGCACGGCCGCCGAGAGCTCCTCCGGGGAGACGTCCTTGGGCAGGAACCCGGAGGCGCCGGCCCGCAGGGCGGCCACCACGTACTCGTCCATGTCGAAGGTGCTCAGGGCCAGGACCCGGCATTCGGGCAGCTCCCGGGCGATCCGCTCGGTCGCCTGGACCCCGTCGAGCACCGGCATCCGGATGTCCATCACCACGACGTGCGGCCGGTGCAGGTGCGCGAGCTCGACCGCCCGCTGCCCGTCGTCCGCCTCGGCCACCACCTCGAACGCCGGGTCCGGTGCCAGGATCAGCGCCAGGCCCCGCCGCACCAGCGGCTGGTCGTCCGCGATCAGCACCCTGATCCGCTCCGGGGTTCCCGTTCCCGTCATCCGAGCCGTTCCTCTCCATCGGCCGGCGCCACCGGCAGGCTGGCCACCACCCGGAAGCCACCACCGTCGACGCCGCCGGCCACCATGCTGCCGCCGTGCAGCGCGACGCGTTCGCGCATGCCGATCAGACCGTACCCGGTGCGGCCCGCCCGCGGTCCGGCCGCACCGCCCGTCCCCGCCAGGGTGCCCACCAGGGCGTCGGCCGGCACGGCGGAACCGTTGTCGGACACCTCGACGGTGACCCGGTCCGGGTGGTAGGTCAGGTGGACCCGAGCCTGGGCCCGACCGCCGGCGTGCTTGCGGGTGTTGGTGAGGGACTCCTGGACGATCCGGAAGACCGCCAGGCTCGTGCTCGGCGACAGCGGACGTTCCTCCCCCAGGACGGCGAACTCCGTGGGCAGACCGGCCCGGCGGGACTCCTCGACGAGCCCTGCGAGGTCCCCGACACCGGGCTGCGGCGCGGACGGCGCCCCGGCCCCCGCTGCCTCCTCCTCCGGCACGTCGCCGGCCCGGAGCACGTCGAGCAGTTGGCGCATCTCGCGCAGCGCCATCCGCCCGGAGCCCTCCAGCGTGACCAGGGCGTCGCGCACCACCTCGGTGTCGCCCCCGAGGTTCGCCCTGGCACCGCCGGCCATCAGCTGCATGGTGGTGATGTGGTGGGCCACGATGTCGTGCAGCTCCCGTGCGATGCGGCGCCGTTCCTGCGCCACCGCGCGGTCGGCCAGCAGCCTGCGCCGCACCTCCACCTCCTGCTGCCAGCGCTTCAGCACCTCGGCCGCGACGATGACCAGCGCCGCGGCGAACACGTTGGCCGCCACCTCCCCCGCCCGAGGGGGCAGCGGATGCCCCCGGCCCAGCAGCGGCACGGCGGCCGCCGCCAGGCCGGCCGGCACCGCCACCGCGATGCCACGGGAGCGGGCCACGGCGAACAGCGCGACGCACAGCGTGCAGTTGAAGTGGTTCGGCACCGGCCCGCTCAGGTTCAGCGCCAGGCCGAGGAGCAGCACAGCGGCCAGTGACGTCAGCGGGTAGCGGCGCCTGGTGAGCAGCGGCATGGCAGCCAGGACGAGCAGGAGTACCGCGGTCACGGCGATCGGCTGGGTTCCGTCCGGACCGCCGACCGTGTAGCCGAGCAGGTCCAGGGCGGCCGCCCCGACCGCCAGCAGCGCGTCACTGGCCGTCCAGGGCAGGCCGTCCGCTCCCGGCGACGAGGGCGGGGGCGGGGACGGCGCCGGGGGCGGGGACGGCGCCGGGGGCGGGGGTTGCGTCGGCGTCGGCGTCGGCGGCAGTGGCCGGTGGGGCGTCGACATGCTGGTGCTGGTCCTATCTGTGTGCTGCGGGAAGGCGTCCACGGTCCATTCTCCCTGCGGCCCCCCGGCCGCGGGCCGGCACCCCGGACCGATCCCCGACCAGGCCCCTGGTCCTGGTCGGGGCCGCGGACCGGGCCCAGGTCCCGACAGCGTTCTCCTTCCCCGCTCGGACGAGAACGCCCAGGTCACCGTGATGGTCTGGAGATGCGCCGGAACCCCCCGGCTACCGCACCCCGCACCCCGCACTCTGCACCACAGCCGGAGGAACATCGTGATCCGCGCCCTGACCGGATTCTCCACCAGGAATCCGTGGAAAGTGATCACCGTATGGACGGTCCTGGGACTACTCCTGACCGTCCTGAGCCAGACCCTGATCTACCGGGTGACCGAGACGCAGACGGCCGACTTCCTGCCGAAGAGCTACGACTCGGCCGCGGCGATGCAGATCGCCCACGACCGCTTCGGGACGAAGCCCGACGCCAACCCGGTGACCGTCCTGGTCGCCCGGACCGACGGCCGGGCACTGACCCCCGCGGACCACGAGCAGATCGACGCCGGGACGAAGCGGCTGAGCCGCCTCAAGGTCACCATGCCCAAGCCCAAGGACGCGGCGCCCTTCCAGAAGGACTACTCGCAGATCCCCCAGGTCGGCCCGGCCATGACGGCGCCTGACGGAACCTTCGAGCTGCTCTCCGCCAACCTCACCGGAAACCCCGCCGACCCGGGCCTGGAGAACACCTTCCGGGCGTTCCGGGACAACGCCCGGGCTGAATTCGCCGCGCAGGGCCTGCGCACCGGCTTCACCGGCTCACTCGCCGACCAGGTCGACTCCGCCGACGACGGGAAGACCCTCGCGACCATCGCCGGCGCCGCCTCCGCCGCCCTGATCGTGCTGCTCCACATCCTGGTGTTCCGCAGCGTCCTGGCCGCCCTGCTGCCGCTGCTCTCGGTGGCCCTCATCGGCGGCGTGGCCAGCGGCGCGATCGTCGGCACCTCGCTGCTCACCGGCATCAAGCTCTCCCCCTCCGTGCCGAGCCTGATCAGCGTGGTGCTCATAGGCATCGGCATCGACTACTTCCTGTTCCTGATGTTCCGCTTCCGCGAGCAGCTGCGGGCCCGACCCGACCGCCACCACCGTGCCACCGCCGCCGAGGTCGGTCAGAAGGTCGGCACCGCGATCACCTCGGCCGCGCTGACCATCGTCGCCGCCTTCGCCACCCTCGGGGTCGCCAGCTTCGGCCAGTTCCGGGTGCTCGGCCCGGCCGTCGCGGTGTCGGTCCTGGTCATGCTGCTGGCCAGCCTCACCCTGATGCCCGCCGTGCTCGCGGCCTGCGGACGCAAGCTCTTCTGGCCCTCCCGCGCCCTCGCGGCCGAACCCCGCCCCGGCGCCACGGCCCGCTTCGCCGACCTGGTGACCCGCCGACCGCTGGCCATGGCCCTCGCCTCGCTCGCCCTCCTGGGCGCCCTGGCCGCCGGGCTGGCCGGGATCAAGATGGACTACGGCATGGGCGGCGGCCCGCGCACCGCGTCCCAGACCACCGCCCAGGAGATCTCCCACGCCCTGCCCGCCGGCGTCTCGGACCCGACCAGCGTCTACGTCCAGACCAAGAACGCCGGCCCGCTCTCCCCCGCAGCCCTGGACGGCCTGACCCGGCACCTCACCGGGGTCACCGGCGTCGGCCAGGTGGCCAAGCCGGTCCTGAGCGAGGACAAGCAGGCCGCCCGCATCGACCTCTTCCTCACCGAGGACCCGCAGTCCCAGCAGGCCCGCGACCTGGTCTCCGGCCCGATCCGCGCCGCCGTCTCCCAGCACACGCCCGCCGACCTGACCGCCCACGTCGGCGGCACCGCGGCCGTCTTCGCCGACGTCTCCACCGCCGCCAGCCACGACCTGCGGCTGGTCTTCCCGGTCGCGGCGGTACTGATCGGGGTGATCCTCCTCCTGCTGCTGCGCAGCCTGCTCGCACCGGTGATCCTGATGCTCTCCGTCGGCCTCGGCTTCGCGGCCACCCTCGGCGCGGCCACCCTGATGTTCCAGCACACGATGGACAACCCGGGCGTCAACTTCATGCTGCCCCTGGTCCTGTTCCTGTTCGTGGTCGCGCTCGGCACCGACTACAACATCCTGATCAGCGACCGGATCCGCGAGGAGATGGCACAGCCCGGCCCGCCCCGGGCCGCAGTCGCCCGCGCCCTCCGGCACACCGCCCCGGCCATCGCGACGGCGGGCCTCGTCCTGGCCGGCTCCTTCGCCAGCCTCGCCGCGAACCCGCAGCCCTCCAACCAGCAGGTCGGCTTCGCCACCGGCGTCGGCATCCTGCTCTCCGCGTTCGTGCTCTCCATCGTGCTGGTCCCCGCCCTGGCCGCCCTCCTCGGCCGCGCCCTCTGGTGGCCCCTCCGCCCCGGCCGCACGGCCGCCCGCCCCACCGCCGAGCACCCCACGGACATCCAGCAGTCCCCGTGGCCCACCCCGCCGCACCAGGACACCCACCCGTTCCCCTACGCCCACCCCCAGCCGTACGCACCGCAGCAGGAACAGCACCCGGACACCCACCCCTTCCCCTACACCCACCCCCAGCCATACGCACCGCAGCAGGAACAGCACCCGAACTCCGCCTGGGCCCCTCCGAGCCACCACTCGTAGGCCCCGCCCGAAACAGCACAGGTGAGAGCCGGCACTCGGTCCCCCGAGTGCCGGCTCTCACCTGTCGGCCTCACCGCCGGGCTGGTCGGGGCGTGCCATGAATCCGCGCTCACGCAGCGGTGGCAGGCCGTGGCGGGCGCCGGTGTCCTCGTCGAAGTCGTCGAGGAACCCGTGCAGGTGTTCGGCGAGGCGGGGTAGCGAGTCGACGGCGTAGAGGACCGGCTGGTAGCCGGCGACCTGGTAGGGAACGCGGACCAGCTCGGGGATGCTGAACGGCCGGATGTCGGCCCGGGTGAAGCATCCCAGTTCTCCGTAGGAGGACAGCAACGCGGCGCCGTACGCCTTGGGGCGGCCCGCTTCCCAGGCGACGCCGTACTCCAGGGTGAACCAGTAGACGCGGCTGATCAGGTCCAGGGCGTCCGCCGACTCCACCCGGGCCGCGGCGCGGCCGACGGTGCGGTAGAGGTCGGCGAACCACGGATCGCACAGGTGGGTTCCGTGGCCGAACACGTCGTGCAGGATGTCCGGCTCCGGCGTGTACAGCGGCATCGCCGGGTGGCGGACGTACTGCACCGCGTGGAAGTAGCCGTCCGCCATGGCCCCCAGGAACCGCTTGTTGGGCACGATCCCGCCGGCCAGCGTGAAGCGGAATCCGCCCAGCGGCTGCAGCCGGTCCGAGATCTCCTCGTGCTGCGGCACATGGCCGCAGGGGATCGGGGCCGCCTCCCGCGCCCGCGCCACCGCCTGGCACACGCGGCCCTCCTGCGCCCTGGTCAGGGTCGCGTGGACGGTGCGCCAGGTGTCGTGCTCGGCATCGCTGTAGACCGCGGACGGCGAGGGGGCGCCCACCCGGTGTCCCTTGGCAGCGGCCACGATCGCGTTCCGACGGCGGAGGTACCCGCGGTCGGCGAAGGCCGGATGGTCGTCGGCACGGCCCAGCCGCTCGCCCTGGGGGTCCAACGGAGTCCGACCGAACCAGTCGGTCATGCACAGCATCCTCGGGCGCCCGCTCCGCCCACGCAAGACGCCCCGGGACGCGGGTGGCGAGCGGCCCGGCCCGGAGCGTGCTCTCCACGGCCCGGTCGACGGCCACCCCGTCATCCGGACGGAGGACCGGCTGCTGCACGACAGCCCCCGGCCCGCTGCGGCGACGACTCCCCGCAGGTCACGGGCCGAGGCAGGAGCGGTTCCATCGGCCTCCACGCCGCCTCCCCCGTACCGGGGCGTCGGCAGCGGCCGTCCGACACACCTCCTACTCGTAGCGAGCGATGAGCCCGGCGCTGTCCTCGGCGCCCAGCGCGATATCGAACTCTCTCTCCAGCAGCCCCGGCAGTGCGCCCGCCGGCACCCGGCCCCCGCCCGCCACCGACTCCCCCACCCGCCGCCCCGGACACCGCGCGTGAACACCACCCGGGTGGATCACCAACTCGCGGGCGGTGGACCGGAGTACGGCGATCAGCGCCAGCAGCATCAGCACGCCGTGGGCCGGCATCGACAGGTACGGCGCCACGCCGGGCGCGATGAACTTGAGGTAGCTGCCGAAGGACGAGAGCTGGACCAGGACCGGCAGGTACCAGAGCCGGCGCGGCCGTCGGAAGGCGGCGAGCACGCTGAGGATGTCCGCGACGTAGAAATAGCGCTCGTGCATGGACGGCAGCAGGAACGGCACCGTGATCGCGAAGGCGGTGGCCAGCAGCAGGACCACCGTCGCGGTGGGCGCCGTGCGCGCGTCGCCCGCGGTGCGGTCCTCCGGTTGTGCCCGGCTGATGCGCCGTACGGCCCGGACCGCCGGCCAGATCAGGGCCAGGACCAGCAGGCCCGCGATCAGGACGCCCGCCCGGCGCACCGGGTCCTCCTCGCCGTACGGCACCGAGACGAACTGGTAGACCGTCGGCGCGTTGAGCGTGAGGTCCTGGTAGGTCCCCGTCTGCCGCACGTACACCGTCAGCAGCTGCCAGGGGTCGGAACCGAGCAGGACGGCGGGGACGTCGAGTGCCACGTACACGGCCGGGACGGCCAGCAGGCTCCGCCACGGTATCCACCGGGTCAGGACGGCGACGAGCAGCAGCGGGAACAGGAAGACCGCCTGGAGCTTGAAGGCCAGGGCGATCCCGAACAACGAGCAGGTCCACCAGGGCCGGTCGCGCAGGAGATGGTAGACGCCTGCCACCAGGAACGTGGTGAAGACCGCGTCGGATTGGGCCCACCAGCCGCTGTTGGTCACGACCGTGGGCAGGAACAGCACGATCACCGCTGCGGTGAGCGCCCGCCGGGGCCGGTGCGGCGACTGCAGCGCGACGATGCGGTAGGTGTAGTGGGCGAGCGCCAGGTCGAAGAGGATCGACAGGCACTTGACGCCCGCCATCGCCGGCACCGGCAGGTAGGTGAGCGCGGCCATGAGGTACAGGTAGGGGACGTTGTAGTCCGAGAAGTCGGCGTTGCCGAGGGCGTGGAACCCGCCCTGCTCCGTGATGTACCGGTACCAGGGGCCGAGGAAGCGGTACCAGTCCGGCGACTCGTACTCCAGCAGCAGGAACCGGACCAGGAGCGCGGCGGCCACCGCCGTCACCGCGGTCAGGACCAGGACCGTCGGGTCGGACCGGTCCGGGGGCGGTCCTTCGTTCCGGCGTGGTTCGCGTGATTCCTCGGCGGACGTCACGGACATCGGTCTCCCGTTCGACTGGGCGGAATGGTTCGCGCGGCGGGGCGCGCCGGGGCGCGGCAGGGCATGGCGAGGCACGGCGGGGTGCCCGTCGCACGGCCCGCCGGTCGTGTTCTCGTTGTTCCTCAGGGCCGCCGGCCGCCGTGCTCCTCACGAGTCGGCGTGGCGCCGGCGCTTCGCGTCAGCCCTTCGCGTCGGGCCTCAGCGGACCTCGGCCACCCGGGGGCCGTACGTCGCTACGATCTGCTCCGCCGCGGTCTGCCACTGCGGCGTGTCCACCACCACCCCGGTGCCGTCGATGGCGACCGTCACCGCCTCGATCTCCACACCCTTGGCCAGCCAGTCCGCCCGGTCCGCCCGGATCCGGGCGCCGAACGCCGACAGCTCGTCGCGCGAACCGGCCGCGACGGCGAACTGCAGCTTCACCCCCGGCCAGTCGGTCACCATCGAGGCCGCCGCCGCGTCCAGACCGCTGCCGGGGACCCGCATCAGGTAGAGCGTGTTCGTGCTCGTGTCGCGGCAGGTGCCGAAGTAGTGGTCGCGGTATTTCGCCATCGCCATGTACTCGATGGCCTGACCCGCCCGTTCGAGATCGGACTGCGGCGTCGTGGCGTACGACAGCGGCGACGGCGAGCCCGAGAGCGTGAGCCAGGACGACGGGTCGTCGGACGACGGGCCACCGGAGGACGGCGCCCCCGACGAGGGGAAGCCCGACGACGGCACCCCCGACGACGGGGCACCGGACGATGTGAGCCCACCCGGCGACGGGGAGTCCGACAGCACCTGCTTCCCGTGCTGGTGCAGGCCCGGCGTCCGCCAGTCCGTGGGCCCGTTCGCACACCTCAGGATCACGGCGACCGGGCTCGTCGCTCCCGGCGTCGGGCTCACCAGGCTCATGCCCGCACCGGCCGGGCCCGTCCGGGAGTCCCCGGAACCGCCGCCCAGCTGTGTCAGCACCCCCACCCCGACGGCCAGCACCGCCACCGCTGCCACTCCCCGCACGGCCCTCAGCCGCCGCGCCCGCCGCCGCCCGGCCGCGTGCAGCTCGGCCAGCGGCGCGCTGCCGCCGACCCACACCGCACGCTCCGCGAGCCGGCCCGCCAGCTCTTCCTCGAACGCGGCCTCAGCGCTCACGGCCCCACCAACTCCCTCACCAGTTCCATTTCCTGCCGAAGCGCCTTGATCCCGCGCGCCAGGTGCGTCTTCGCCGTGGGCAGCGAACACCCCAGTTCCTCCGCCACCTGCGCGACCGGCAGATCCAGGTAGTAGCGCAGCACCACCGCCGCCCGCTGCCGCCGCGGCAGCCCGGCCAGCGCCGCCGCCAACTGGTCGTCCCACCCGCTCTCCTGGACCACCGGCCGGTCCGGCAGCACGGAGGTGAGCTCCTCCCGCCTGGTCCGGCGCCAGCGCGAGACGTGGGTGCGGACCATCGTCGTACGGACGTACCCCTCGGCCGCCCCCGCGTCCCGGATCACCGACCGCTTCGGGTAGACCCGCACCAACGCGTCGTGCAGGAGGTCCCGGGCGTCGTGAACGTTCCCGGTGATCAAGTACGCCCCCCGCAGCAGGGCCTGGTACCGCGCCGCGACGAACTCGTCGAACGGGTCGGATCGGCAGCCCCCCGGGCGCATCGGTTCGCGCTTCATACTCCTTGGACGCACCACCCGCCGAAAACGGATGACACGACTTCGCGATCAATTTCCGCAGGCGTGACGGGTCGGTGCTCCGGTGGTGGGCCCTGGCCGTGGGCCGGGGGTCCACGGACCGGTGGAGAAGCACCGGACCGTGACGGGGCCGTGTCCCCGGGCCGGGGACCGGCAACCGCGGACGTCACGGCCCGACCGTGCCGTGCTCCCCGCTCCCGCGCGGCAGCTGTTCGGCCGCGCCAACTTCGACCTCCTGCGCAAGCGCGTCCTCCGCGCGGCATGAGACCGCTGAGTGTGGGGGTCCCATCGGGGCTGGACTGCGATGGCGCCAAGCACGACGGCTGGCACGGAAAGTCATAGCTTGATCGTTGCTATTTTGCGATTCAGGGCTCTGGTCCCTGAGGAAGCACCCTCCACCGACGCATACAGCGGCTACGGTCCAAGAGCGGAAGCAGCGGAGGGGGAGACCAGTGAGTCAGTGGCAGGACTTCACCACAGGCAAGCGGATCAAGATGCTCCGTGGAAAGGCGCCGAGTACAAGCAGTGGCGGCCCCTGCAGCGCTACACCGGCCGCCGCGAGGGCCACACGTGGCGTTGGCCTTCAAAACCACAACCGGGTCTTGAAGGCCAACGCTGTCGTATGGGGTGGGTGTGGATACCGATACAGCCGAAGGAGGCGGGGATCGGCGCACGAGCAAAGTGTGTCCCCTTGACCCCCAGTCGACCAGCCGCTGCATCGACGAATCCGGCCGGCCCCCAGGTCCGGCTCCTGCGGGCGAATCACGGCCGCTTACCCACCGACTACGGATCGTGATCTTCTGGGCGGTGTGTCGTCTTGAGCGTGTCTTCGCCGGCTGGTTCCGAGTACTTCCGCACCGCCCCACGCACTCTGTCGCCACAGCAGCACGGTCGCGAACTCATCGACAAGTAGCTGTGGTTCGAGTCCCGGGCGTTGCATGCTCGTGGAGCGGAGGGCCGGACGCAGCTTCCGGCCTTCGGTTCCGGGTGCCGGTCAAATCTTGCTGTAGAGGATCCCGTCGGCCCACACGTGGTCAGTCCGGCCCCACTTCATGGCCGAGGCGGCGTCCGGGAAGAAGCTCCTGCCGTTCAGGTTGGCGCTGGTGTTGCACAGCACCGGGACGCCGCTGAGCACGTGGTAGGCGCGCAGCAGGTCGGTGAGGACCGGGTCCTCGTCGACGCTGACGGTCTGCAGGCGGGCGGTACCGTCCAGGTGGATGACCGCGGGGATGCGGTCGATCCAATCCGGCCGGACGTCGTGGTCGAAGAGCATGTACGGGTCCGGGGTACCGGGGTTGAAGATCTCCTCGGCGTGCTCGACGAGGCAGATCGGGGCCACCGGCCGGTAGTACTCCCGGTCCTTGATCTCGTTCAGCACGTCCTTCGTCTTGGTGTCGGTGGCCGCGGCGATGATGCTGCGCGCGCCGAGCGCGCGTGGGCCGAGCTCCGCGTTCCCGCGCAGGAAGACCAGCGGCTTGCCGGTCTCGTGGAGGATCTCGGCGACCTCCTCGACGGTGCAATCGCGCGAGGTCCACCCGGCCGGGACGGCCGGGGTCGGGACGAGGGCCGGCCCGGTGCGGGCGTGCCACTGGACGGCGGAGACGCCATTCATGTGCGCGTACGCGGCACAGGCGGTGCCGATGGCGGAGCCCGAGTCGTCGGGGAACGGCGGCACCCAGACGTCGTTGAAGAGCGGGTGGGCGCGCAGCGCGCTGTTCCACTTGATGTTCAGCGCGCAGCCGCCGGCGAAGGCGAGGTTCCAGGGGCCGTCGCCCTTCCATCGGCGGATCTTCTCGACGATCCGCTCGACGAGGAGGTCCTCCATGAACTGGTGCATGCTGGCGAGGACGTCCTCGTCGCTGACGCCGAGCGTGCCGATGCGCTCGGCGGCGTCGCTGAGGTACTTGTGTACGTACCGGTGCGAGGGTTCGCCGTTGCTGCCGCAGCCGGTGACGGCGCGGCGGTACTCGGCGACGGCGTCGGTGGACGCCTCGAAGTTGTGGTGGAAGGCGTCACGGAGCGCCTCCTGGATCGCGTCCTTGGGCTGGCCGAGCGCGATGTAGGCCATCAGCTTGCCGGCGACGGACAGGTCGTCGACGACCCTGGAGCGGTCCGCGCTCTTGCGCGCCCACGGGCCGTAGTACTGGGCGGACATCGCGTAGGAGTGACCGATCAGCGGGAAGACCTCGCCACCGTTCTCGACGGTGCCGCGGGCGGCGTCGACGAAGTACAGGCGGGGGAAGGTGCCGCCGTCCCAGACCAGGACGAAGGAGTCCTCGCCGCGGGCGGCGAAGGGGCTGGAGCAGTAGGCCGCCGCGAAGTGGCTCGACACGTGGACGAAGCTCTCGTACCGCACCGACTGGCCGCCGATGGGGATTTCGCCGGTACAGCCGGGGCGGACGAGGCTCGGCACGTCGTCGTTCTCGCGGTAGGGCGCCACGGTCAGGTCGAGCGGGCGGCCGTTGTCGAGCACGGAGATCCGGCCGGCCTCCCGGCCGTCCCAGCCGTCGAGCGCCCAGTGGTCGACGTCCGAGACCTTGAAGCCCTGGCTCGCGAGCAGTTCGGGGACCAGGCTGAGGTCGGCGACCGGGCTGTAGCGGGGATTGTTGTTGAGCTTCTGGACCTCGATGTGGAACAGGAGCTTGTCATCCTCGAGGAGTGCGAGTCCGCCGCTGTGCGTCAGCTTGAGGCCTGCAGTGATCATGGTGGTTCTTCCTGTCGGATTCGGATCTTGGGCGAAGAGAACAAGCGGCCGGACCGGCGGTCGCGGCGAATGGGTTCGGCACGTGGCGCCGGACCGGCTGAATTGCGGAGAACTGTGGAGAACCGGGCGCAGCGAGATTCGTCTGCGGGAGGGCCACCGGCATGGACACCGGAGAATCGACCTCGGCCAGCGGCTACCGCCGCGACCGCCGTGCGGGCGAGGACCAGGGAAAGGTGCGGGCGCCGTGTCCCGCCGCCCGGGGGCGGCTCCGGCGGGGGCCGACCGGGCCAAGTCCCCGGAAGGCCGCGAATCCGGTCAGCCGCGCATCAGGCCGCCCACCCCTGAAGAAGCCCCCGGTTCAGTCGGCGGCAGCGACCTCCTTGAGGAAGGTGAGCTTGGAGCGATACCCGCGGGAAGCCTCCACACCCCACTTTTCGAGCAACCGCTGGGCCTCGTCCGCCAGCCTGTTCAGTTCGGGCTCGATGGTCGCCGCCTCGGCACCATGGCAAGCGCGGGTCTTGTGGTACTCGATCTCCAGTTGGCGCATCACCCGACCGTTCGCACGGACCTCGTCCGTCTCCAGGCCGAAGAAGTGACCGGCCACGGCCGACTCGACGTTGACGTCGAACCTCGTCCGGACGAGGTGCGGAAGACGGCGGAGCCGTACTCCGGGGAGGGCCGACGTGATGTAGTCGGCGAACTGCTCCGGACCGAGCCGGACGCCCTCGTCGAACCGCTCGATGCGGCGGAGGGCGTCCTCCTCGAAGAACTTGTACTTCACCACGAACGTGCCGTCAGGGTCCTTCATGAACGCCACGTAGCCGCTCCGGCCATCGGCGTCGTGGACCTCGAAGGTGTCCTGCTCGTAGGTCCAACGCTGCAGTTCGTTGCCGAGGTCGGGGAGGAAGCCGGGCAGCTCCCGGGTCTGCACGGCATCGGCGAGACGACTGGCGATCTCCCACGGGGAGGTCTCCGTCCGGAGAGTGAGCTTCAGCTCGATCTCGACGTCGCTCTCGAACCGGGTGGTCTGAGCCACCTCGTCCGTGAACCTGTGCAGCAGGACGGGCTGCTCTGCGCAGGCCACCCGAACGGCCGCCACCGGTGACGCACCGGTCGGGGTCTCCCCGGCCCAGATCCGCGAGAACAGCAACCCGGACTCCCGGATCCTGGAGCAGCTGTACACGTAGGCCCGGGTGGCCGTGTGGGACACCTGCTCGGTCACCAGGAAGGCGGGCACCAGCCTGGGCCGGGCATCGGCTCCCTCCTTGCCGACGGCGTCGAACCGCAGCGCGTCCGCGCGCAGATCGAACGGCAGATGGGTCCAGACCGGTGCCGCCGGCCCGCACTGAAGGCTCTCGACAACGTCGCCGGTCCGGCTCAGCACCTGAACACGGTCCGCGGTGACCTCCCCGTACCGGAGCCACTCCGTGGTGCCGCCCGAACCGGTGAACGGGGCGAGACGGACCGCGAGGAGCGAGGAAGATGTGGGTGACCCGACTCCGGGGAAGCTCGCGCCGATCTCGTCGAGCACCAGCCAGCTGGTCGTGTGGGTCATGAAGGGTTCCTCTCCGCAGGAATACGAGCGGGTTCCGTCCGCTCTGTCCGGTAGGTGTGGCCCGCCCAGACGGCGAGCGAGACCGCCGACAGCAGCAGCGCCGGCACCCAGAACGAGAAGCCGTCGAATCGTGTCGCCCAGGCGTAGATCAGACCGGACAGCGGGATCGCCCCGGTGATGAACATGCGGATCGCAGCGTTGACCCGGCCCGCGATGTCGACCGGAATGGTGCCCTGGCGGTAGGTGATGGAGGCGACGTTGCTCGCTCCGAGGCAGAGCGTCACGGCGGCGTAGCCGATGACCGTGGCGGCCAGGACCGGCAGGGCGAGCACCCCGAGGAAGACCAGCAGTGTGGCCTGGAACAACAGGATCCGCCGCTCCACCGACCAGTGCGGCAGGATGTGCGGCGACAGCCTGCTTCCGAGGGCCCCGAACAGCAGTCCAGCCGCGAGGACCAGTGAGATCAGGCGGGCGTCGAGCCGCTCCTCACCGAACACCGTGACCAGCACGGTCTCCAGCTCTCCCACGGCCAGATTGGACACCGCCAATGTCACGACCAGCCAGAGGACGTCCGGCCTCGCGACCCAGCGCAGTCCCATCAGCAGATCCTGACGGATACCGGTCCGGACCCCGGTCGAGGGGATCCGGGGCAGGAACAACGTCACCAGGCCGGCCGCGGCGTAGAGGGCGGCAATGACCCAGGACGCGAACTCCGGCCCACGGGCCGTGATCGCGACTCCGCCGAGGAGCAGCCCGCCCACCTTCGACAGCTCGATGGCCGAGGACAGCTTCGCCACGGCGACGGCCTGTTTCTCCGCCTCGACCAGTTTGGGGATCAGCACGAACTGGCCGGTGATCGTGACCGCCACCGCTCCGAAGCCGGACAGCAGGAGCAGCGCCCCCAGCGCGATCCGGTCGGTGAGCATCAGTGCCACCAGCACCATGCAGATCGCCTGGACCAGCTGTGCCCAGGTGAAGACCGTCCGCTTGTCGAAGCGGTCGATGAGGGAGCCGAGCAGGGGGGAGGCGATGAACGGCAGCGCCCGCAGGGCGAAGGCTGCCAGGGCGATGGCCGGCGAGTTGGTCTCGGACAGCACGGCGAGCGGGACGACGACGCCCAGCTGCCAGTCCGCGATCTTCGACAGGATCGACGCCGCTATGACGATCCGGAGCGACCGCACGGTTTCGCGGTCGGTCGCCATCGCAGGTGAACGCTCGCTCTTATCGTCCGTGGTGCTCACGGCTGTTCTCCTTCGGTCACGTCGATGGTCTCCAGCCCGTCACCGAGGAAGAACTGGAGTGCTTCCCGGCTGTCGGGGTCGCCGTAGCTGCCAAGGGCGGGATGTGCTTCGACGTCGTCGTAGACGGCCAGCCGCCTGCGGATGGTCTCCCGCGCGCGGGGCGTGGCCCGTCCCTGCCGGTCGAAGGACTCCCTGGCCTGAGCGATGATGGTGAACCGGGATCCCACGTTCCGGCTGCGCCTGGCCTTGTGGCGGGGGGAGCTGAAGTTGAAGAACAGGCCCACGCCATCGAGCCACAGCTGCCAGTCGGGGTCCCGCGGGTCGGGGAACGCCTGGTCCGGATGGTCGAGGGCGTTCTGCCGCATGACCGCGCGCACGATGCTCCGGGCAAGGGCGAGGTCGTCGTCGAGGGACGGTTCGCCCGGCTGGTCGACGAAGACGACGCCGATTGCGTCCGGCAAGTCCTGGATGATTCCGGTCAGTTCGCGCAGGGCCGCGACCGCGGCGTTCTCGACATCGCCGTCGGAGCCGGAGATGGCTCCGAAGAACAGCTCCGATGTGCTGAACGGCAGCATGGAGAAGACGCACGGGAACTCATGGGTATTCACAACTCCGCTGAACTCGCCTACCAAATGCAGGAGTTGATTTGCTCCCGGCTCGGCGGCGCGATGCAGCTCATCGATTCGGTGCAGCATGGCTACCTTCCGGCGCATTCGTCTGCGGGGCTCGGACCACATCGAGCACCAACGCGAGCCGACGGTCGAGCTCGGCCTCCGTGTCGGCGGTCAGGACGGCCTTGTGGGCCACATCCGCGGCGTGTCGCACCCGCCCCGGGCTCTGGGGAGGCGAGTAGTGGTACGAGCGCACGCCCGGGACCCTGTCCCGGAGGTCCTCGGCGAACCGGTCCTCCCCGCCGGCGGAGGGGTAGACCAGGATCAGGCCCGTCGCATGGGGCGGCTGCGCGATCGTCGCGGGCAGGGTCGGCTCGACTCCCGACTGCAGTTCGACCGCGGCTCGCACGACGTCGACACCGTACGCGGTGTGGAGCAGGCCGCTGATGCCGGCGCCGGGCGGCCGGGCGGCTGCCTCGCAGAAGACCAACTCGCCGCTGGGCCTGCGGAAGAACTCGACATGGGTGACCGCGGAGCCTGGTGACAGGATCCCGAGCACGTGTTCGTTCTCGGCGAGGAGCGATTCGCGCACCGCTCCCCCGGTCAGGACGACACTGCCGCTGACACCACCCGGCTTGAAAGCGCCCGGAGGCGTGAGGTAGCGGGACACCGCGGTGAAGAGGATCCGCCCGTCCCGGACGACCGAGTCGCAGTGGTACATGGCCCCGGTGACGAACTCCTCGGCCTCGATCTGGTCGCCCCCGGCCTCCAGTTCCCGTGCCGCGGCGTTCGCGGCGGCGAGGTCGTCGACGATCCGCACCTGCTCTGCGCCGAGGCCCCAGCGGCTCTTGACCACGGTGCGGCCTTCCCACGGCACAGCGGTGAGTTCCTCGCCGGGCTCAAGCGCGCAGTAGCGCGGCAGCCCGGAGTACCCCGCGGCACGAAGGGTGTCCTTCATCAGCACCTTGTCCCGGAAGCGGAGCGTCGTCCCGACGTCCGGTCCGGGGAGCCCGTAGTCCTCCCTGAGGGAGGCGGCCAGGAGCAGGTCCTTCTCGTGCAGGGCGACGATCCGTTGGATCCGGTGGGTCTCGACCAGCCAGCGGGCGGCGGCCTCCAGGCGGTCCGCGAAGTACGTGTCCACCACGGTGAGATGGGGGAAGACCGAGGCGTCGTAGCCGGCCAGCCCGCCGCCGTAGGTGCGGGTGAGCAGGAATCGGTCCTCGGGCGCGGCGGGGAGATGGCCTCCCCGGTCACCGGTCGCCCAGGTGAGCACGTGGCGGTTGAGGATCAGGGTTCTCACTGGACGGTGTCCTCCGTCGTGACGATGGTGTCGGGCCCGAGTTCCGCGACAGCCCGCCGACAGGCCTCCGATGACGGACCGGTGACGGTCGCCATGCCAACCCGGTCTCCGGAGCTGTGCAGTTCGCCCACCCGGTCGCCGACCACGACGTCGACCTCCCAGCCGGCCAGGTCCGCTCCCTGGAGCGTTGCCGGCCGGTCCGCGATCGCGGTGACACGGCCCGGGGACGCGGTGAAGAAGACGTTGACGGCCGCTGCCGCCGTACCCGCGCCGCGGGTCGGGCGCACGCCCAGCGGCCACCCGAGGCTGACGCGCCGCCAGTCGATTCCCGTGGTGAGGGCCACCAGGTCGGCGATCCCGTCGCCACCGGGCCTGTTGTGGGTCTCGATGACCCGCACCGTTCCGTCGTGGACCTTGAGCTCAGTGTGGGCGGGGCCGTCCCGCAGTTCGAGCGCGTCGAGGAGTTCCCGGGTCGCCTGCTCGACCTGCGCCCGCGCCGTGCCGTCCAGCGCCGCGGGAGGCATCAGGTGCGCGGTCTCGACGAATCCGCCGCCGGTGCTCTTCTCGGCGACGGCCACGATCTCGTGCACACCGTTCGCGGAGAAGGACTCCACGCTGAACTCGGCCCCCGGTGCGAAGGCCTCGAACAGGTACTGGTCCCGTGCCGGAAGCGCCTGCGCCTCCGCCGCCGACCGCAACAGCAGGATGTCGCTGCTCCCCGTACCGGAGACCGGTTTCGCGATGACTCCGTACGCCGACGGGAAGAGTCGCTCAAGGGCCTCGTCGTCCCCGGGACCGGCGAACGGGACGCTGAGGTGGGGCGCGCGCTCCAGGAGGACGCGCCGCATCTTCGCCTTGTCCCGCATCGCCCTCACCACGGCGAGCGGTACGGCCGGGGTGCCCAGGATCCCGGACATCAGCGCGGCCGGGTCCAGAGCGTCCTCGGTGACCGACACCACCGCGGCCGGCCGTCGCGGCTGAAGGACCTTCGCGGCGAACGAGCGCACCGTCGACTCGTCCCGGTAGTCGAAGCTGAAGAGTTCGTCGACGTCGTCCCGGAGAATCTCGGGCCGCAACGACCCGGGCCGCTGGACGAATACGACCTCAGAACTGAGTGACTGGGCGACGCGCGCAATGTTTCCGGACGCGCCGACAACGACAAGACTCACGATTCCCCGCCCCCGAATGGCTGTCGCATATGAGTGATCAAGTCCCGGCCACTATGCACCACTGCGGCCGACGCATGTCAATCCGTTACTACCTGTACCACCTGTCTCACGCACTCGCCCGGGGGGGTTGTCAGGCACCATGTCGGACTTCTCCGCTATGGAGCGTTCGCCCCGGACTAGGCCACCCGGTCAGCTGGTGTCCGGTTCCGCATCCGTTCACCCGAGAGCCCGGTCAACTCAATGTCTCCGCCCTGAAACGGCTATTGACCTGCCAACATCCCAGGTGAACGGGGTGTTCTGACGGTTCGTCAGGCACGGCGCCTGCCATATAGACGTTGATCACCGTTCGCTCGGTTGATACCGTGCAGTCACGTGCTGCCGAACGGGGAGACCCGTCGAGCGCACCGAGCCGGGCGGTCTGAACGCACCTGAGCCTCCAACTGGAGTTGCCGGGAAGCGGCCCGGTGGAATCCAACGGGGGATTTTTTCATGACTGGCGAAGTCATTGGCATGCTGCGTTCCGATTTGTCCTCGGGGAGGTTCTCGGAACTTCGTTCCCGATACCGGGAGAAAACCATCCTGGAGACATTCTCCAGTGGCCGCAGGGAGACCTTTCAGGGAATCTCGGAAGCCGCCGAGAACTGGCCTGCCATAGTTCTCGGGACAGGCCGGGAAACGTATTTCTCCGTCACCGCCGAGGCCGGTGGGTATGTCGTCGACGTGCAGCGTTCGGTGTCTCCGGACAGTCGACCGGCACGGCAGATCCACACTCTGCACCTGGTCGACGGCCTGATCGAACACCATGTCGTCCACCCCGCCCGCCCCAGGGAGCCGGCCGTCCTACCGGCCGGTGCCGTCCGATCCCTGCTCGCCGATCCGATCGGCGAGTTCGACCATGACGGACTGTCCGGTGCGTCGCTGTTCCAGGCTTGGCTGGCCACCGGGGAACCCGTCGTGGTCAAGTACGTCCGGCCCGAACGGGATTGGATGGCAAGGGCGACCCACGACCCCGGACGCGAAGCGATCCTGTTCGACGAAGGGGTGCTGGCCACGCTTCCGCCGCCGCTCTCCAGTCCCGTGATCGCGACGGAGCGGGTGCCGGACGGCTGGCTCGTCGTGATGCAGGACGTCGGCGAGCACTGCCGCCGGTTCCGGTCGGCTGATCCGGGAACGGCGGGAGAGACGGCGCTCGCCGCCGTCCACGCCCTGCACACCAAGTTCACCGGTGTCCGCACGAGTGACGCGCTCTGCTCCGTCGCGGACCGGCTGCGGCTCTTCTCCCCACTGCGGCCGCTCCTGGAACTCAGGGGCAGTGACACCCTCCCGAAGACGCTCACCCACACCTGGGAGACATTCGCGGAGTTCGCCGACCCCGCCGTGTCGGCCGCCGTGCTGGGACTCGCCCTGGATCCCACCGGGCTCCTCCAGGCACTTGACCAGGCCGCCCCGAACACCCTTCTGCACGGCGACTACCGACCGGCCAACCTCGGCTTGAGCCAGGACGGAGTACACGCGCTCGACTGGGGGTTGGCCTGCCACGGCCCCGCTGTACTCGACTTCGTCTGGTACCTGTCGAACGCCGCCTGGGACGGCGACGACGAGCGGACCGGGCTGGAAACCGTGTGGGCGCGGCTCACCGGCGAGGACCCGTCCAGCCGGGCCATGGACCTCGCCGTCATCTACCACGCCGTCATGGGCGAGGTCGCCTTCCTGGTGGCCGAGGCCCGCCGCCAGCCCCCCGGATTCCCCAGGCCGTCGGACGAGACCGCGGCCTGGTGGCTGCGCCGGCTCCACCACGCCTTCGAGCGCGTGGGCGATCTGAGCCGGCCTCACTGAACGGGCAGACGTACCTCGTCTGCAATGCGAAGAACGGATCCCATGAAGATTCAGCGTGGTGTCTATCTGATCATGGTCCGGGACCGGAAGGTCCTGGCCCTGCGGCGCCTGGAGGACGAGGACCCGCTCTTCAAGGGCGTCCTCGACTACCCGGGCGGACGCATGCACGTGGGAGAGGAACCCGTCGACGCGGCCCGACGCGAAGGGCTGGAGGAGACCGGCCTGGAGGTGGAGCGCATCGAGTTCCTCCGCGAATGGGAGCACCTCTGGGACGACGGCTCCTCCTTCCACGTCACCACTTTCATCGGCTGGGACCCCGTCGGTGAAGTGACGTTGAGCGACGAGCACTCGGAGTACCACTGGCTCTCCCCCTCGCTGGTCCTCGACCAGGAGATCGCCGAGCACCAGCAGGAGTCGGAGATCTTCCGCTCGTGGCTCGACGGCTTCCAGGAGGACACCCGGCTCGTCGAGCGCAGGATCGCCGCCGGCGACGCCGGCTGAGCAGGAACCCCACCGAACCACCCGTCAGTCAGCGTACGGAAAGAGGGAGATCGCATGCTTGCGGCAGTCTTCAACGGAGTCGGCGACATCCGCGTGGAACAGGTCGCGGACGCCCGGGTCGAGTCCCCGACCGATGCCGTCGTCCGGATCCGTGCGGCAGGAGTCTGCGGGTCCGACCTGTGGTACTACCGCGGGACCGACCCTCTCGACCCGGGCTCCCGGCTCGGGCACGAGTTCGTGGGAATCGTCGAGGAGGTCGGTTCCGAGGTCACCCGGTTCCGTCCCGGCGATCGCGTGGTCGCGCCGTTCAGCTACTCCGACGGCACCTGCTCCTCCTGCCGCGACGGCCTGCCTACCTCGTGCTCCGCGGGCGGGTTCTGGGGCGGTGACGCCAGCCCCGGCGGTGCCCAGGCCGAGGCGATCCGGGTGCCCTTCGCCGACGCCAATCTGGTCCGGGTGCCGAGTGCCGGCGACTCGGCAGCGGATCTGCTTCCGTTCCTGGTGCTGGCCGACGTCCTTCCGACCGCCCTGCACGCGGTGACCACCGGCGAAGTCGGCCCGCGCTCCACGGTGACGATCGTCGGTGACGGACCGGTGGCCCTGGCCACGGTCCTCTGCGCGCTGCGGCAGGGCGCCGAGCAGGTGCTCGTCCTCGGCCACCACCCCGAGCGGCTGGCGCTGGCCGAGAAGTTCGGCGCCACCTCCACCGCGGTGTCCCCGGACGACGCGGAGGCGGTCACCGAGCTGGTCCGCCGGGAATTCGGCGACCGGTCGTCGACGGCCATCGACTGCGTCGGCACGCAGTCCTCGGTGGACTCGGCGCTGGCGGCCGTACGGGACGGCGGAGTGTTCAGCTACGTCGGTCTGCCGATCACCGGAGCCCAGGTGACGTTGCTGGATGTGTTCGACCGGAACGTTTCCATCCGCGGTGGCATCGCACCCGCCCGCCGGTACATCCCGGAGCTGCTCCACGACCTGGCCGAAGGCCGGATCGACCCATCGCCCATGTTCGAACAGCTGCTGCCGCTGACCGAGGTCCAGGCGGCCTACGCCGCGATGGACCAGCGCCTGGCCGTCAAGGCGGCCGTCCTCCCGTAGACCGCGCTGGCGGACCCCCTCCGGTGGTCCGCACCGACAGACCCCTTCCGCGTTCGCCACATCGCACCCCGATGCCCGCCGCGCGTTGTCAGAAACAACAGACCAGGAGTGCAAGTTGAGCAAGGCCCCTGTGGTTCTCGGCATCAACAACGTCTACCACGAGTCCTCGGCGGTCATCGTCCGCGGCTCCGAGGTCCTCGCCTTCGCCGAGGAGGAGCGGTTCAACCGCAAGAAGCACGCCAAGCCGGCCGACATCGAGACCGTCGACGAGATCCCCGTCGCGGCGATCCGCGCCGTGCTGGAGCGGTCCGGGGTCACTGTGGACGAGATCGACCACATCGCCGGCACCTTCGACCCCAGCCTGCGTCGGCCGCCCATCGACGAGCCGACCACCGCCGGCTCGTGGGGCCACCCGGACGGCGAGAAGCTCCTGATGGAGAAGCTGGCCGCCATCCCCACCGCCGTCTCCGAGCTGCTGGGCCAGGACATCCGCGACCGCTGGACCTGGGTACCGCACGAGACGGCCCACGCGGCGAGCACCTACTTCGCCTCGCCGTTCGAGGACGCCGCGATCCTCAGCATCGACGGCATCGGTGAGCACTCCACCGCCCTGCTGGCCCACGGAAAGGGCCGCTCCGTCACCACGGTGGACACCATCACCTACCCGGACTCCCTCGGTTTCGTCTGGGAGAAGTTCGCCAAGTTCACCGGCCTCGACGACTACTCCGCACCCAAGCTCATGGCGCTGGCCGCCTTCGCCCCGCCGGAGAAGTACCGCGAGGCCTTCGCGAAGCTGGTGTCCGTCGGCCCCGAGGGCTTCACCGTCGATGCCGACGCCTTCCGCTTCCGGGTCGAGGACTACGGCCCGCTGGAGGAGTTGTTCGGCCCGCGTCGCCAGGGCGGTCCCGGTACGCCGTTCGACTACCGTTACGCCGAGGTCGCGGCCTCCCTCCAGGAGATGACCGAGCAGACGCTGTTCGCACTCGCCGAGCGGCTGAAGCGGGAGACCGGCTCGGCCAACCTCTGCCTCGCCGGCGGTGTCGCGCTGAACTGCGTCGGCATGGGCAAGCTGCTCAACGAGGGCCCGTTCGACGGCGTGTTCGTCCAGCCGCTGGCCCACGACGGCGGCACCGCACTGGGCGCGGCCCTGTGGGTGGCGAACCAGCACGGCGACTTCGACTCGCGCTTCGTCATGGAGAACCCGTACTTCGGGTCCGCGGTCAGCACGGACGCCGAGATCGAGGCGGCCATCGCCGCGGCTCCCGTCGTGGCGACCAAGCTGGAGAACGCGCCGGCGAAGGCCGCCGAGCTCGTCGCGCAGGGTCTGGTCATCGGGTGGTTCCAGGGCGCGGCCGAGGTCGGACCGCGTGCCCTCGGCAACCGGTCGCTCGTCGGCGACCCGCGGACGGCGGGCATCAAGGACCTGATCAACGTCCGCGTCAAGCACCGCGAGTACTTCCGGCCCTTCGCCCCCGCGGTGCTGGAGGAGGAGGCGGCCGAGTGGTTCGACTTCAAGCGGGAGTCGCTGTCCACCCGGTTCATGTCCTTCGCGCTCCCGGTCCGGGAGGAGAAGCGGTCCCAGGTGCCCGCGATCGTGCACGTCGACGGCACCGCGCGGATGCAGACCGTCTCGGCGGAGGTCAACCCGCGCTACCACCAGCTGATCAGCGAGTTCCACAAGCTCACCGGCGTCCCCGTCGTGGTCAACACCTCCTTCAACACCTATGACGAGCCGATGGTCTACACCCCGGCCGACGCGATCCGCACGTTCCTCCGGACCGGTATGGACGCGCTGGTGCTGCACGACTACCTGATCGAGCGCACGTCGGAGTAGCACCTGCACGCCGCAGGGTCGGGCGGACCGTTCGCGCAACCGTCCGCCCGGCTCTGGGGCCGGCAGCGTCCACACCTCCCGCGGGCCCGTCCGGGTGCCGACGGGCAATCGCGGGCGACCCGCCCGAAGACGGGGAGAGAGCCGTGTCCCACTCAACCACCGGCGCCGGCCTGGCGCCGCCGCCTCCGGACATCTACGTCGAGATCATGACCATGGCCCGGCGCCTCAACGCCGTCAACCTGGCCCAGGGCTTTCCGGAGGACGACACCGAGGACCTCGTCGAGGCCATGACGCCTGCCGTCCAGGCCGTCGACACCCAGTACGAAGCCCTGTCCGGACTGCCGCTGCTGCGCGCCGAGTTGGCCCTTCGGGCCGAGCGGCGCGGGCTCCGGTACGACCCGGAGGACGAGATCACCGTGACGCTCGGCTGCACCGAGGCAGTCGCCGCCGCGTTGCTCGCGGTCGTCCCGGCCGGCTCCGAGATCGTCACGATCGAACCGTTCTACGACAACTACCCCGGCCTGGCCCAGCTGGTGGGCGCCACCCTGGTTCCGGTCCCGCTCGCGGGACTCGACGGCGTCGGCGAGCTCCGGCTCGACGTCGCGGCCCTTCGGGCCGCGATCACACCCCTCACCCGGGTGATCCTGCTGAACACGCCCAACAACCCCTCGGGCCACATGATCACCGACGGCGAGGCGGAGGAGATCGCCCGCCTCGCCGTCGCACACGACCTCATCGTGGTCACCGACGAGGTTTACGAGGAGCACGCCTACGATCGGCCGCACATCCGGCTGGCCGGGTACCCGGGGATGCGCGAACGGACCGTCGTCTGTTCGTCGGCGTCCAAACTCCTGTCGGTGGGCGGCTGGCGGATCGGCTGGGTGTACGCGCCGCGCGAACTCAGCGCACTCGTCCAGCACCACCACCGGCACCTCACCTTCAGCGCGCCGACGCCGCTGCAGGCGGGCGTCGCCGCCGGACTCCGGTGGGCCGATGAGACCGGCTATCACGACCGTCTGCGGGCGGAGTACCGCCAACGCCGCGACATCCTGGCCGCAGGTCTGACCTCGCTCGGCCTCACGCCCCGGATTCCCCCCGGCGGGTTCTTCATCACCGCCGACGTGAGCCCGTGGGCCGCCGGCGCCTCCATCGAGGACCTGGCACGGAGCCTGGTCGCCGAGACCGGGGTCGCCGCACTGCCGATGGGCGACTTCTTCCGTGAACCGGGCACCGCCGGCAACACCTTGAGATTCGCCTTCTGCAAACCGCAGCCCGTGCTGGAAGAAGCCGTCCGTCGGCTCGGCGCCCGATTCGGCGCCAAGGCCTCCGCCCGACCCTGACGTTGAACCGAACCGACCGGAAGGAACCGGCCATGGCCGACACCGGCCTCTACATCGCAATGCTCGGCATCGACGGCACCGGCAAGACCACGATGACGAAGATGCTGTCCAGGGAACTCGAAGCCCATGGGCACGACGTCAAGCGACTCAGCTGGCGCAAGGAACTCGACGAGGCCGAGCGGCCCAACACCCGCGAGTCGCTACGGCAGTTGTGGGTCGAGTCCCTGCGACTCGTACACCTCGGCGTCGACGGCCCGGCGGCCCCCGCCTCGTACGACGAGTTCCACGCCCAGGGCTGGGAGAAGCGCTACGGCAGCGCGACCCACACCACGAACGTCCCGGCCGGACCATTGGCGGCCGCGTGGCTGGAGTGGGTCGGTCAGATCCTGCTCCGGCACGAGATCGTCGAGCCGCACCGCACCCGCGGCGTCCACGTGATCGACGAGAGCTTCAGCCTCAAGATGGCGTTCAAGGAACTCATCATCGCCGAGCGTCTGAGCACCGACCCCGCCCTCACCGAGGAGATCAAGCGGGCCCGGGACATGCTGATCGAGCTCTTCCGTGCTTGTGACCCGGACGTCGGCATCGTCGTCACCGGCCCGATCGATCAGGCGTTCCAGTGGCGCATGCGGCAGGAGGGCTCCCTGGGCAGCCTGGAGGACATGGGCGCCGCCACCGGCGACCGAGGGCAGGACGGTTTCCTCGAACTCCAGTCCGCCTGCGACGCCTTCTTCCGCGAGTGTGCCGAGAACTGGGGCTGGATCGTCCTGGAGATGGCGGACACCTCAGCCGAGGAGAACTTCGCGAAGCTCCGCGCTCAGCTCCTCGACCACCCTGCGGCCGGACGTCTGCTGAGGACCAGCTGACCGCCCGACCACATCAGCCCGGCGAACCGTCAAAGCCACAACCGAAGGAGAGCAGTATGAGCCCGGTCAGCGCGCACAACGAGTGGGACCCACTGGAGGAGATCATCGTCGGATCGGCCGTCGGTGCCCGGATCCCCCGGGCCGAGCGCTCGATCCTCACCCTGGACTACCACGACGGATTCACCGCCGAGACGCTCCCGTCCGGTCCGTACCCCGCAGACGTCGTCGAGAAGACGGAGGAAGAGCTGCAGGCACTCTGCGACGCGCTCACCGGCCTCGGCGTCACCGTTCGCCGTCCGTCCGTCGCCGACCCGGAGGCGGTGCTGCGTACCGGCCTGTGGGAGACCGACGGCTACCTGGACCACGCACCGCGCGACGTCGCCCTCGTCGTCGGTGACCTGCTGATCGACGCGCCCATGGTGGTGCGCGGTCGGGCCCTGAAGCAGGCCCTCTACAAGGACCTGTTCACCGAGTACTTCAACCGCGGCGCCCGCTGGATCTCCGCACCCCGGCCCAAGCTGGCCGACGAGACCTACCTCCCCGAGCTGCCGGAGGGCCAGCGTCTGGCCAACCTGGAACCGCTCTTCGACGCGGCCAACGTGATCCGGCTCGGCACCGACCTGCTGTACCAGGTCTCCGACGGTGGAAACGAGTTGGGGGCCCGCTGGCTCCAGGAGACCGTCGGATCCGAGTACACCGTCCACCCGTGCCGCAACCTCTACACCTCCCTGCACATCGACACCACGATCGTGCCGCTCCGTCCCGGACTCGTGCTGCTGCACCCCGAGCGAGTGAACGAGGACAACCTGCCCCCGATCCTCTCCTCCTGGGACAAGATCTGGTGCCCCGAGCTGAACGACATCGGCTTCGCCGGCTCGTTCCCGGTCAACTCCCCGTGGATCGGCATGAACATCCTCAGCGTGCGCCCCGACCTGGTCATCGCCGACCACCGCCAGCCGGAGCTGATCAAGCTGCTGGAGGCGAAGGGCATCGACGTACTGCCCCTCTCCCTCAGCCACGCGCGGACCTTCGGCGGCGGCTTCCACTGCGCGACCCTGGATGTCCGCCGGACCGGCACGCTGGAAACCTACCGGTGAAAGGCAGTCGTATCCTCCTCGACGTGCTCCACGACGAGGGCGTACAGCACGTGTTCGGCAATCCCGGGACCACGGAACTCCCTCTGATCGCCGAGCTCTCGCGCTCCGCGGGCCCGGCCTACGTGCTGGGCCTGCAGGAGAGCGTCGTCGTCGCGATGGCCGACGGGTACGCACAGGCGAGCGGGCGACCGGCGATGGTGAACCTGCACGCCATGGCCGGCCTCGGCAACGCCATCGGCAACCTGACCAACGCCCGGGTGCAAGGGACACCGCTCGTCGTCACGGCGGGCCAGGCCGACCAGCGCCACCTCGTCTCCGACCCGCTGCTGGCCGGCGACCTCACCGGCCTCGCCGCTCCGGTCAGCAAGTGGACCCACGAGGTGCGAAGAGTCGAGGACCTGGACGTGGTCATGCGCCGCGCCTTCCGTGACGCCGCATCGGCACCAACCGGGCCCGTCTTCGTCTCACTGCCCGTCGACGTCCTGGAGGCAGACGCTCCCGAGGGCACGGCTGCGGTCCACACCGTCTCCGAGCTGGACCGTGCACCGCACGGGGCACCCGTCTCGCGGCTCGCCGAGCTACTCCTGGAAACGGACCCCGACCGCCTGGCGATCGTCGCCTCCGACGACGTCGCAACCGAACAGGCAGTGGAGGAGCTCGTCGGCGTCGCCGAGGCCCTGGGCGTCCGGGTGTACGGCTCGTCCCTGCACGCCAACACTGTGTTCCCGACCGGCCACCCGCTGTGGGCCGGAGGGTTCGGACTCAGCGCCAGTGACATCCGCACCGCCCTGGCCAGGTACGATCGCGTCCTGGTGCTCGGCGGGCGCGCATTCATGGCGTACAACTACACCCCCGGGCCGCTGGTCCCAGCCGAGGTGGAACTCATCCAGATCGCACTGGATCCCCACAGCCTCGGCCGGAACGCACCCGTCCGGCTCGGACTCGTGGGACACCTGCGCACCACCTTGGGAGATCTGCGGAAGGTTCTCGCAGAGCGCGGCGATCCGGCCCGTGCCCGCGACGCCATGACCAAACTGGGCAAGGTCCACCAGGCCGCCCGGGACGCCGTCGAGGCGCACGCCATGGGCACCTACTCCCAGGTGCCGACAGCACCGGCAGCCGCGGTCCACGCCGTGTTCCGCGCCCTGCCGTCGGACATCGTCGTCGTCGACGAGTCGATGACCTGCGATGACTACGTACGCGCGTTCCACCGGGCCGATCGTCCCGGGCAGTACTACACCGCCAGGGGCAGCGGTCTCGGGTGGGGCATGCCGGCCGCCCTGGGCGTGTCGCTGGCGCGCGGTCACGAGCCCGTGCTCTGTCTCGTGGGCGACGGATCCGCCATGTACAGCCCACAGGCGCTGTGGACCGCAGCCCGGGAGCAACTCCCGGTGGTTTTCATCGTGGTGAACAACAGCCAGTACCTGATGCTGAAGAACAGCCTGCGCCACCGCTATCCGGAGCACGGGAACGGTGACCGGTTCGTGGGAATGGACATCGACCACCCCGCGATCGACTTCGTCGCCCTGGCCCGTTCCATGGGCGTCCGGGCCGAACGGGTCGAACGGGCCACCGACATCGCCGAGGCGGCGAGGGCCGCCTGGGACTCCCGAAGCCCCCGTGTCCTGGAGCTTCCCATCTCGGCCCCGTGAACCGATGACGGACGGCCGGCGGCTGCCGCACTCAGTGCGCCGTCTCAACCTCGGCACCGACCGTCGGCTGCCGCCGGCCGAACAGCTCACCCCTCACGAATGGACCTCATGAGCAGCGGAACTACGAGACCGGACACCGACTCCCGGTCGGCAGCGACCGCACCTCCACGATCCCGGGGCACCCGGGTCGAGGAGCGCGGAATCGAATCAGTGCCCGAGGCGGAGCGGCGCGGCCGGCCGCGCGACCTCTTCCTGGTCTGGTTCTCCTCGAACATGTCCTACCTCCCCATCCTCCTCGGCGGCTCGCTCATGATGCTCGGTCTGAGCACGTGGCAGGCCGTCACCGTCCTCCTCGCGGGCAACACGTTCTGGGCACTGGTCGGCCTCCTCGCGGTGAGTGGCCCGAGTACGGGCAGTCCGAGCGCGGTCATCATGCGGGTGATCTTCGGAGTACGCGGCAACCGGGTGATCGGCTGCGGGTTGGGCTGGCTCACTGCCGTCGGCTTCGAGGCGATCAACCTCTCGATCACCGTCCTGGCCGGGCAGGCCCTGCTCGCCGAAGCGGGAATCGGCGGCTCCGCCGTCTCCAGAGGTGTCATCCTGGTCCTGGTCTCGGTCGTCACCTTCACCATCAGCGTCTACGGCTACGACGCCATCCTCCGGATGAGCCGGGCGATCACTCTGCTGCTCACGCTCTCCCTGCTCGTGGCCGCAGTGATCGTCGCCGTTCACTCCCATCCCGGAACGGACAGCAGCGCAGACGCCGCCCTCGGACCACTCGCCACCGCTCTGGTCGGGTTCACCGTCGTCGCCTCCGGACCACTGTCCTGGCTCTCCGGGGCCGACTACGCCCGCTACCTCCCGCCGACGGCGTCACGGCGCTCGGTCGCGGGCTGGACCGCAGCGGGCGGATGGCTGGCCTCGGTGTTCCTCGGCCTCGTCGGGGTCCTTGCGGGAACCGCGGTCGACATGACCGATCCCATGACGTCGATGACGGCGCTGATGCCGGCCTGGTTCCACCCTGTCTTCCTGGTCGCCGTCATCGTCGGCACGCTGGCGAACAACGTCCTGACCTCCTACTCCTCAGGGCTGCTGCTCCAAGGCGCCGGCGTCCGCATCAGGCGGGCCAGGGCGGTCCTGCTCGACGGAGTGCTCGGCGGGGGAATCGCCCTCTACGCACTGGTCGCCGCAAGCTTCCTGACCGCGCTCAACAACATCCTCGCCCTCTCGGTCGTCTACATGGGCCCGATCATCGCAATCTACGCCCGGGACCTGGCAATGCGCCGAAACCGGTACGGAGCGGACGAGTTGGCCGACCTCCAGCGGGACGGATCCCGCTCGACCGGTGTCAGTACCGCAGGCATCAGCGCGTTCGTCGCCGGAACGCTCGCCGCACTGCTCTGCGTCAACACCACGCTATGGACCGGCCCCGTCAGCACCTGGCTCGGAGGCGCCGATCTCGCCGCCATCGTCGGACCTCTGGTCGCAGCCCTCGCGTACACCGCTCTGACGCGGACCGGAAACGCTAGCCCCAGCCGCACGAACCGTTCCGCCGACTCGCCCCGTGAACCCGGGACCGCCGGGACCGCCGGGACGCCCCATGTTGTTTCGGTAGTGGACCTGCAACTCTCCACCAGAGGCCTGGTGGTGATACGCCCCACCCGACGACCCCGCGGTTGAGCCCGGACCTCTACCCGGCATGGCACGACCGACGGGCTGTGCCATGCCGGCGGGGTGGTAAGGCTCGGTACGGGACTGCGGTCCGATACCTCAGACAAGACGAGTGAGCAGGATGCGTCCTCCCTCGTACACTCCGCCGTCGATGGCGACGACCCGGTCATCGGCGTAGCGCAATGCGGTCCGTACATTCTCGGGTGCTACGCCGAACGACACCGTGAGCGTGCTGTGCCCATGCACGAGCACGTCGCCACCAAGCGTGCGCAGCACGACCGAGACGGGATCCTCGGCGTGCGCGGATTCAGCACCGCGGAACGCCCGCCGGTCGCTCATCCTCTCGCAGATCTCCAGCCATGCGGCAGTGTCCGAGCAGTTCAGGGTTTCGGACACCGCTGCATTGACGTCCGCAACAGTCGATCCGAACTCCAGGTACCGAACGGTGTCCGAGTGGATGAGCAGGTGGTCGTCGACGAGCGCGACCGCGGGCAGGCCGGCGATCCAGGCAAGGTGTTCCGGGGCGAGCCGACGCAACTCCTCCTCGCGGCCGCCGAAGCGCGCCCAGCCGCCTCGGAAGCCGTCGGGTTCGCCCCACCCCGGGACGGGTGCGGAGCCGAACCGGTGAGCGGCGAGCAGTTGCACCTCGTGGTTGCCCAGCAAGGCCCCCACTTCCCCGCCGGCGGCCGCGGCTTCGGCCGCCAGCCTCTGGACGTCCTCGATGACGCCGATGCCGTCCGGACCGTAGTCGACGTAGTCGCCGAGCAACCACAACCGGGCGCTTCCTCCGGACCACCGCCCCTGCCCGTCGACCAGCCCCGAGTCACGGAGCACTTCCCGGAACTCGGTGCGATGACCATGGACATCGGAGGCAACGAACATGGGGCCATTCGAAGTTGACATGGACTTGTACGCTACCAGCCGACTGGCCGGGGCGGTGTGCATTGTGACCGCCGACCGCAGCGACCGGCGGGCCTCGCAGCGCTGCACCTGACCACGCACGCCGTCCCCGAGTACCGCGTCGAAGTCCCGCTCGGCGCCATGGCCTCCGTCATCCCCGCCAGTGCGAGCGCGCGGGGCCGGGCCACGCTCTACCGGGTCGCGAAGGCTCCGACCTTGAAGTCGGTGCCGCAGACGCTGAAGACGCCGCCCGGCGAGCCGTTCGCCTTCATCACGTTCACCGTGGTGCCCGCGTCCTTGGGCAGCGCGACCTTGACGTGGGACGCCTGCACCGGGCAGGTGTAGCGGGCCGACGAGGTGCCCTCGCCGTTCACGTCGTTGTAGAGCACGTCCGCCACCACCGTGGCGCCGGCCGGGACGTCGACCGCTGCCGAGCCGTCCTGGGAGTTGTCCCCCGAGAGCTGGCCCGCCTTGCCCTGGTCGTCGGCGGCGACCACGGTCGTCGGGCCGACGATGGTGCAGGGGGCACCGGAGCTGTTGGTGATCTTGAGGGTCGCGGCGGCGGGCTGCGCGTCACTGGCGTGGCCCGAGGACTGGAGGAAGGTGACCGAGGTGTTCTTGGTCGTGCAGGCCGCGGTGACGCCGCCCCCGCCGCTCGTGCTCTTCTTGCCCGCGGTCGGCGCCGAGGTCGAGGCCGCAGCCGGCGCCTTCGCCGAGGCGGAACCCGCCGGGGCGGCCGATGATGCGCCGGTGCCGGTGGCGGCGCTGTCCTGCGGCCCGTTGTCGTCGTTGCAGGCGGTCAGGGACAGGGCGAGCAGGGCGACGGCGCCGACGGCGAGCAGGGTGGGACGGGCGGGACGGGTGGTGGTGCGCATGGCTGGTTCCCCCGGTTGTCGTTCGTGGGTCGCGATCCTGCACGAGGTCGTTTCCCCTTACCTGAACGAGGGTGTTGCGGCACGCTGGCAGATCACTAACGAGCGCGGCGGCGGCGCTAACGGGTGGCTAACGCTCCACGTTCCCGGATCCTGGCGTGCGCCGCCGCGTGCCGCCGCCGCAGTTCGGGCAGTGCGTCCTGGTCGGCGATGGGCAGCAGGGCGTCGAGCGCGGTGACGGCGCCCGCGTCGTAGCCGGCCTGTTCGGCCTCGAGCGCGGCCTGCGCGAGGCAGCGCCGCCCGGCCACGGTGTCGCCGAGCCCGGCCAGCGCCTCGCCCTGCCAGGTGCGCAGGAGCACACGTCGGGCGACCGCCTCGTGCTCGGGGCCGAGGCCGAGCGCCGTCTCGGCCGCCTCGTACGCCTGCCGGTGGCGGCCCGCGCCGAGGTGGATGCGGGCCAGGTGCTGGAGGGCGAGCATCCGGGTGTGCGCGTCGTCGGCCTCGGTGGCGAGAGCGAGGGCTCGGGTGCAGGCCGCTTCGGCGGTGCCGGGTTCGTCGTCGCCGGGATCAGCGCCGGGGTCGTCGTCGGGATCAGCGCCGGGGTCGTCGTCGGGAAGGGCCGCGGCGAGGTTGACCAGGGCGGTGGCCTCGCCGAGTACGTCGCCCGCGCGGGCCGCGAGTCCGGGCGCGACGCGCAGGTGCCGGACGGCCTCGGCGGTGCGGCCCTCCTCGGCGAGCACCCAGCCGAGCAGGGTCAGGACGCGGGCCTCCGCATAGGGGTCGGCGCAGACGCGGGCGTCGGCGAGGGCGGCCTCCAGGGTGGGCGCCCAGTCGGCGAGGACCCGCCAGACCACGAACGGCCACTGGGTCACGGCGATCCGCCAGGCCCGCTCGGGCCGGGCCTCGGCGCGGGCCGCGGCGGCGATCAGGGCGAGGTCGTCGCGTTCGGCGGCGAACCAGCCGAGCGCCTCCTCGCGGCTGGTGAAGTCCCGTACTGCGGGCGGCTGTTGGAAGTCATCGGGCTGCACGAAGGCGGGCTCCCCGCCGGGTTCCGCCGCCTCGGACGCGGACAGCGCGGTCGCCACGCAGTGGTCGTACAGGCGCAGCCGGGCCGCGGTACGGGCGGCCGGTTCATGGCTCAGGCCACGCGCGTAGAGCCGGACCAGGTCGTGCAGGACGTAGCAGCCGGGGGCGGTCTCGGTGAGCAGGTGCGCGGCGACCAGGCGGTCGAGGGCGCGGGCCGCGTCCGGCGGGGTGGTGCCGGCGAGCGCGGCGGCGCTGAACCGGTCGACGTGGGTGCCCGGGTGGTGGCCGAGCGCGGTGAACAGCTGCGCCGCGTCGGCGGGCAGGTGGGCGGTGGTGAGCCGCAGCGCGGAGGCGACGCCGATGTCCTCGACGGCGAGCAGCTCCAGCCGCTGACGCTCGTCGGCGAGCCGGTCGGCGAGGGAGGCGAGGGACGCCGGGCCGAGGGCGGGGCCGATGGCAGGGCCGGTGGCGAGGCCGAGGGCGGGGGTTTCCACCAGCCGGGCGGCGGCGACCCGCAGCGCGAGCGGCAGCCCACCGCACAACTCAGCCGTACGGCGGGCCGCTTGGGGCTCGGCGGCGGTGCGGTGCTCGCCGAGGATCCGGGTGAGCAGGGCCACGCTGTCGTCGATGGCGAGGACGTCGAGGGCGAGGACCCGGGCGGCGTCGGAGGCGACCAGACCGGCGAGGCGGACACGGCTGGTGACGACGGTGACGCAGCCCGGTCCCGTGGGCAGCAGCGGGCGCACCTGGGCGGAGGTACGGGCGTTGTCGAGGACGACGAGCAGCCGCAGTCCGGCGGTGAGCGAGCGGAACAGCGCGCCGGCGGCGTCCGCCGACTCGGGCACCCGGCGCGGTGGAACGTCCAGGGCGAGCAGGAACTCCCTCAGCAGGTCGGCCGGTTCGGGGTCCGAGGTGTCGCTGAACCCGCGCAGATCGGCGTAGAGCGTCCCGTCGGGGAAGTCGGAGTGCCGGCCGGCCGCCCAGTGCACGGCCAGTGCAGTCTTGCCGACCCCGGCGGGCCCGGTGAGCACGACGACCGGCCCGTCGGGTCCGGCTGCGGCCGCGGTCAGCTCGGCGCTCTCGGCGGTGCGGCCGTGGAATCCGCGCGGGGTACGGGGCAGCAGGTTGGGCCGGAACCGAGCTGGTTCCGGGGCGGGGCGGGGCGCAGCGGGTCGGGGCGCAACAGCCCGGGCCGCGGGGGCACTGTCGGGGGCGGCGCTGTCGGGGCCGCTGCCGCGGGCGCTGTCGGGGCCGAGGGCGAGGGTGAAGGCGGCGGTCAGCTCGGCGCCCGGAGCGACGCCGAGTTCGTCGGCGAGGACCTGGCGGGCACGGTGGTAGGCGTCCAGGGCCTCTGCGGAACGCCCCGCGTGGTGCAGCGCCTCGACCAGCCGGGCGGCCAGCGGCTCACGCAGCGGATGGGCCCCGGTCTCCGGCCGCAACAGCTGGACGGCGCGGTCGTGTTCACCGCCCACGACGTACGTGGCGGCGAGCAGCTCGACCGCTGCGAGCCGCGCCTCGTCCAAGGTGTGCGCGGCGGAGCGGAGCAGCGGCGACGGGTAGGCGCCGGCCAGCGCGGGGCCCTGCCA
The DNA here is from genome assembly GCF_040303245.1 of Kitasatospora sp. NPDC096077. Taxonomy (NCBI): domain Bacteria; kingdom Bacillati; phylum Actinomycetota; class Actinomycetes; order Kitasatosporales; family Streptomycetaceae; genus Kitasatospora; species Kitasatospora sp. NPDC096077. The sequence goes on from NZ_JBEOSV010000007.1 coordinate 168,508, forward strand.
CAGGGCGAGCGCCTCGGTGAGCAGCGCGGCCCGGTCACCGGGGTCGGCGGCACGGCGGGCGAGCGCCACCAGACCCTCGAAGCGGTGGGCGTCGAGCAGAGTCTCCGGCAGCTCCAGGTGGTACGCCGAGCCGCGCGTGCTCAGCTCGACGCCGTACGCCGATGCGTCGACGTCCGCCAACAGCGCCCGCAGGCGCGAGACATGGCCCTGGATCACGGTACGGGCGTGCACAGGGGGTTCGTCGTCCCACAGCGCCTCGGTGAGTGTGTCGACGGAGACCGCGACATTGGCCCGCAGCAACAGCATCGCGAGCAGGCTGCGCCGCTTGGCGGGCCCGAGCGGCAACGGCCCAGCGCTCCCGCTGACCGACACGGGGCCGAGGACCTGGAACTCCATGGACGGAACCCTATCGTCCGATGGCCGGTGGGGATCGGGACGTCGAACTGTACGGACACCGCACTGCTCCGTCAGCGACCGGGTCGGGCCGGTCGGCGGTCGCCTCGAAGCTTCTACGGTTCAGCGTTCAGTGTTCAGCGTTCGGGGACAGGGACGGGGACGGGAACGGGCAGTGTGGCGTGGACGCGGTAGCCACCGTCGGGTGTGGGACCGCTGATGAGGGTGCCGCCGAGGTTCTCGGCACGTTCGCGCAGGCCGATGAGGCCGTGCCCGGAACTGGGCAGTCGGAGACCGGGACGGGTGGGGGCCGTGTTGGAGACGGTCACCTCCAACGCCGCTGCCGGTCTGCGGATCTCGACGACGGCGGTGGCGCCGGGGGCGTGCTTGCGCACATTGGTCAAGGACTCCTGGACGATCCGGTAGACCGCCCGCTGCACGGTCGAACCGGCGTCGCCGGGCACCTCACCCACCAGACGGGCGTCCAGACCACTGCCCGCCACCAGCTCCGCGAGCTGGTCCGGGGTGGGCTGCGGCGTGATCTCGGTGTCCCGGCTTCCGGCCGCGCGCAGCAGGGTGACCATGTGCCGCAGCTCCTCCAGGGTCGCGACGCTCAGCTTCCGTATCGTCCGCGCCGCCTCCCTCGTGTCGGCGCTCCTCGCACCGACCTGCAGAGCACCCGCCTGCACGGCGATCAGGCTCACCTGGTGCGACACCACATCGTGCATCTCCCTGGCCAGCTGCGCCCGTTCGCGCGCCAGCACGGCCTGGGCGTGCAGCTCGCGCTCGTGTTCCTGGGCCTCGCGAAGCTCGGCCATGCTCCGGGCCAGTTCCCGCCGGGTCTGGACCAGGCGGCCCAGGAAGACCGCCGCGGCTGCGAACACGGCCCATCGGGAGAGGGTCGAGGCGTACAAGGGATCAGCGCTGAGGTCGTAGGGACTGAGGCGGTGCCAGTACACGACCGACGTCACGGCCAGATAGGCGGTCACCCCGCCCAGGGCCCTGCGCAGGGACTGTTCCGCGAGCATGGAGAGTGCCACCAGCACCGGGAACATGCCGTCGGCCTTGGACACGGTCGATGCCATGAGGACGGCGGCGAACACCGCGACCGGATAGCGCCTGCGCAGCAGCAGAGCCAGGGCCATCAGGGACTCGACAGTCTGGGCCGTCGGGTTGAAGCCGATGAAGTGGTAACGCGAGTCGAGTTGGAGCCAGGCGTTGAACAGCTGGAGGGACCATTGCACGGACAGCAGCACCACCGTCGGCAGCACGTCCACGACCCACAGCGGCACCGACCTTCCGAACCGGAACCGGAACCGGAACCGATTCCGGCTCACCGCACGACGCATCGAAGCGACAGCCGCGCCGACCCTGCTCATCGAGCGCCCCCGGCAGCCGGCAGCCCGGCCCGCTGCGCCCACAGGTCGGCCCGCCCGCCCGGGGCGGAGGCCAGGACCTCGGTGTCCTCCGCGGCGTCCAGGATCAGGCGGAAGCCCGACCGGATCAGCGACTCGTCGTCGACCACCACAACCCGGATCACGCCCACGCTCCGCCCTGCCGTCCTGATTCCCTTGGATCCGGTCGACAACGCCGAGCCTGTCCCGTCCATGCCAACGCGAGCCGCGCAGCCTCCAGACCATAACCGATCGCACCGGATCCATCTGCCGAGGGGACCGGCTGCGGCCGACGGGCCCACCCGGGTCGCCCCCGGCGGGGCACCCGTTGTGAGCACTTCCCGGCACGGGCCACGCACAGGTGGTTCCCTGCCGCCCCCAGGAGCCCCGCACGCCACGGCATGAGGTCCCGGGACCAGATGGCCAGCGTGCGGAGGGGCTGGGACGGGACCGGGAGGCGAGCCAACCGATCCCGTCGCCCCGCCGGACCCGACCGGGGCCCGGCGGCGGCGCCGTCGGGTCAGGCCGGGACCACCCGGTAGCTCAGCACCGGCCACGGCAGGTCGGACTGGGCCAGCGAGCCGGTCGCCCACGGGACGGCGCCGGTGCAGCCCGCGCCGGGGTACAGCACCACGGACGCGGAGCCGGAGACGACCTGGACCGACCGGGCGGGCGCCGCCAGGGTGTGGCAGGTGCCGAGATCGGCGAGGTCGACCGCGGTCGCCGCACCGCTTCCGCCGGTGCCCGAGTAGAGGTGGGCGCCCGGCTGCAGCGGGGGCCAGCCGGCCGCCTGCGCCGATCCGGCGCCGAGGCCCAGCACAGCCGCGACGAGGGTCGCCGTGACGACGGTCTTCGCGACGCCCGTCGTTTCGGCGCCGGTCGTTTCGGCGGCCGAGCCGCGGAGGATGGCCTTGGGTGTGAACATGTGAACCACCTTTCCTTTGCGTTCCGTTCCCCGTGTGTGTGCTCCCCAGCATCGGTTCCGCGCCGCTGGTCGGCATCAGTCATTTGACGGTACGTCCGCCCCACCGGCGCCGGGATCCGGGATGCCCGGCAGCGGGCCGGGAGTCAGATGACCGATGTGCCGCGGCCGCCCCCACTGGCAACCTCTCCGTCGAACGGCTCCGCACCCGCCGGGGCCCACGCCCAGCGCGGGCACACCGTCGGATCCGAGCCACACCACGTCATCGCTCCGGAGCCACCCACGTACGCGGGCTCACGGACGAGAAGGGCAGCAGACATGACCGCACCAGCACCACTTCGCCCCCCGCTGCAGCTGCGCGGGTCCTCCAGGCTCGCCACCCTGGTGGCCGTCCTGCTCACCGCGCTGGCCGCCGTGTTCGCGACCACCAGCCCCGCCGGCGCGACCTCGCCCTGGCACGAGGCGGACCACAACGCCAGCACCCCGGACTCCCCGGCGATGGCGTACTACCTGGGCAGCCACGTCGAGGTCATCCGCGGTCAGGACAACGCCCTCTGGTTCAACGTCGACGGCGGCCCGTTCAACCACATCGGCGGCGTCACGTACGCCGCGCCCACCATCACCTCGTTCCGCGGCGAGCTCTGGATCTGGCACACCGGGCAGAACGGCGACGTCTGGGGCCAGACCCTCGCCAACCGCAACGAACCCAACCACCAGCGCTGGTACTGGAGTTCGGCCATCCAGTTCCGCACGCAGAACATCGGCGGCTCCGGTTCGACCGGCCGCCCGACCTCGGGCCCGGCCGTCGCAGCCGCCCCGGACAACCTGCACTTCATCGTCGTCGGCGCCAACGAGCGCATCTACCACGGCTTCATGGACGCCAACCGCAACTTCAGCTCCTGGTCCGAGATGCCGGGCGGCGCCCGCACGGAGTCCGCGGCAGCCGCCTCGACCTCGCCCGACAACCGGCTGACCGTCCTCCACCGCGGCACCGACAACCGCATCTACCGCCAGGGCCTGTACCTCAACAACTGGCAGTGGGACCGCACCTGGCAGCGGGTGCCGAACACCAACACCGACGCCGCCCCGTCGATCGCCTACAACAGCTACGACCGTCTGATGACCGAGGCCTGGCGCGACGCCGGCACCGGCCAGGTCCTGACCTCGGAGAGCGTGACGTACGCCGCCGAGAACACGGCCCCCCACGGCGTGCCCCGCAACAACAACGTCACCAGCCCGTCGGCCCCGCGCGTCAGCTACGGGCCCAACGGTGTCGACGTGACCATCCGGGGCGGCAACTTCTACGACGTCCAGGGCAACTACTACCGGGCCAACGCCATCTACGTCTACTACGGCTACCCGGGCTGACCTGCCCCTCATCCCCCCACCGCCCCCTCGGGTCCCGTACCCGAGGGGGCGCCGTCGTGGCTGCCGCCGATGGTCACCACATGGTCAGGCGCAACCGGCAGGCGCAGCCGGTGGCACGTTCGGCGGTTCGGGGTGGCGGCAGCCGGGGCGACGATGAGGTGAATCCGGTCCCGGTGCGGCCCCGGTGGGTGATCACGGTTTGGGTTCGGCGGAGCCGGGCAGTCGGATGTCGGCTCGGGTTCCGCCGAGTTGTCCATCGGGCCGTGGGACAGCAGCGGGGCCCGCTGTGAACCTCTTCACTTCCGTTCCCATGAACGATCGGCGCGAAAAGCCGAACGGCTCCCGTTTCGCCGCCGAACGTAACGGCAGAGCCTGATCCACGAAATGGGACCTTCGTACACCCCCCACCGCAGTGCTTCTCCGGCCGAACCCCTTCCGACGGCTCCGCGGCTCGGCCGTAGTAGTGCCCCGGTGGCCCGGAACCCGGAGTGCCCGGACGTCGGTCATGGCCAGGTGGCGCATCGGTGGTGGCCGCGCGGCACACCGGGAGTGGCCGGGCGGCCGACAGGGCTTGGCCGGTCAGGGGGTTACGGCCGCTTGCCGACACGGCGGAGGCTGTTCCCGCTCGCGGTGCTCTGCACGGCTTGCACCACGCCGTGGACGTCCCGCCCTGTCATTCGCCGGCTCCGAACCCGTTCCCGAACCCGTTCCCGAACCCGGCTCCGAACCCGGTTCCGTCCAGGCGGTCGACCACGGCCGGATCCATTCCATTCCCGCCATGGACGTAGTCCTGGAGAACAGAGCTCACGCACCCCGATGACCACACACCCCCTGGCAGCTCTGAGGACCTCGACCGGCCTCTCGCAGGCCGAGTACGCGCAACTGGTCGCCCGCACCCACGCGGAACTCGGACACGGACGCATGGCCGCCCGGCGGGAGAAGGTGTCCCGCTGGGAATCCGGCCGGATCGCCCCGGAGTTCACGGCCCAACTCGCCATCGCGCACATCCACCAGGTGGACACCGACCGCGTGCTCCGGCTGGGCTGGCCACGATGGCTCACCGCCACCGTCGGCGACCACGAACTCCTGCACCAGCCCTGGACCCCGCACGGCGCCATGGCCGTCACCCGGCTCACCGCGGCGACGGCCGGAGACCCACGTCCCGGACTGGCGGCCGTCGGCCCCTCCCTCACCGCCCAGATCCGCGGCGCCATCACGGCTCTCGACGGCAACGCCCGACCACCCCAACGCAACGGTCCGCGCATCACACCCGAGGCGCTCAGCTGGGCCGAGCACCGCATCCGCGCCCTCGAACGACTCGAAACCGGAAGCCCCACCCACCCGGCCGCGCTCCACCTCGCCGCCCACACCGAACACCAGCTGATCAGCGACCTGCTGACCAGCCACGGCTACGACCGCATCCTCGGCACCGAACTGCTCCTGCTCGCCGCCCGCACCGCCGCCCTGTGCACCTGGACCAGCCACGTCCTGGGCGAGGACGCCCAGGCCGAACGCTACAACCTGGCCGCGATCCGAGCCGCGGCCGCCGCCGGGGCACCACACCGCACCGCCGCACACCTCGCACAACTCGCCTTCAGGCACCGCCGGCACGGCCACCCCCGGGACGTGCTCTCCCTCGTCCAGGCCGCCCGCACCATCGACCCCCACCCCACCCCCCGCCTGGCCGCCGTCCTGCACACCCATCAGGCACTCGCCCTCGCCCGGCTCGCCCAACCCACCACCGCCCTGCGCGCCATGGACCACGCCGAACACGCCCTCGCCGCAGCCCCACCGCAGTGGGACCCGGACACCGACCCCGCCGGCGCCACCATCGACGAGAACTACCTCGCCGTCTCCCACGGCAGCACCCGGCTCGCCCTCGGGGAGCCCACCCGCGCACTGACCTGGTTCAGCGCCCTGCTCAAAGCCGGCACGCCCGCGGGGCGACACCCGACCCCGTACGCCGTCACCGACCTGTCCCTCGTGGTGCAAGCCCAGCTGGCCGCCGGACAGACCGACGAAGCCGCAGCCACCGTCCGCCACGCGGTCGACCGATCCGGCGGCCTACCGCCGGGCCTCGCCGACCGGTTCCGGGCCCTCCTCGCCCCCCACACCCACCAACCGCCCGTACAGGCGGCCCTCGCCCACCTGGCCGCGAGAACAAGACCCCGCACCGTCGACGGCCGGGTCCCGCCCCGCCGGGTCGGGCACAGCGGCGACCCCGACTGACGGCCGGTCACCGGACCGGCTGCCCTCCCGCTCGGCGTGGAGGTCCATCACCAGCCGGTCGGCGGCATCGCTCTCGGCCGGGAAGCCGACCGGAATCCGGGGTGCCTCGGCGGGGGCACCCCGGATTCCCTTGAAACGTTCGTCGAGCACCGGATCGGCTGCATGGCGAACGAGCGAAGTGCCCCCGAAAGGGACGGGGCCTGACGAAGCAGAGAAGGAGACCGCATGTCCGACGCCGCGAACGAAACCGTCCACACGGGACACGTCCTGGAGTGGCACGCCGACCAGGGATGGGGGGTCCTGGTCTCCCGAACCCTGCCGGAACCGGTCTGGGCACACTTCTCCGTCATCCCCGGCGTCGGCTACCGGGAGCTCACAGCCGGACAGGCCGTCCGGTTCACCGCGGAGCGGGCCGACCAGGACTTCTTCCACTGGCGGGCCGCACAGGTACTGCTGCCCGACACCCCTCCCGAGTCCGGCTCCGACCGTGGAGACGGCCCCGGGTACGCGTCGACACTGCGCATCGCCTACGACGAATGACCCCGTGCGGCCCCAGCCCCGGCCCCGGCCCCCCTCAGCCCGCAGGCACCGGGCTCAGCGACTCCCGGGCCTCACCCCGGAAGACCTGCTCGGTGTGCCACCGCCGGTGTCGGCCGGCGACCGACGCAACCCCCGCCTGCGGGCCGATGACCGGGCGCCCGGCCAACGCCAGCACCTGTTGCCGGCTGGCCTCGCTGCGCCCGACGAACCGTCGTGAAACGAGTATCCGGCGCCCCTCCCCCAGGCCCAGGACACCCTTGTCGAACAGCTTGTGGTGCAGCGAGCACAGGCACAGGCCGTTGTCGACCTCGTCCGGCCCGTCGTGGGACCACCAGCGCACATGCGCAGCCTCCAGACCGACCGCGCTGGCGCCCAGCATCCCGTCGTAACCGCAGAAGGCACACTGGAACTCGTAGGCGGTCAGCACGAGTTCACGCATCCGCCGGTCCCGCTGCCGCCGTGCCGCCCGCTCGCTCCCACCCGCCCCGTCGATCCCACCCGCTCCGTCGATCCCGGCCGGGTCCAGGTCGAGTCCCACGGCCTCACACAGGTCTGCGTGCAGCGACGGCGGGAAGTGGAAGTCCAGGAGCACCCGCGCCAGCCGCCCCAGCAGCGCCGGCTCCTTCCGCAGCGCCGTCCGCAACCCGGGCGCGAGCCGTCCGGCCGCACCACTGGAACGCAGGACCCGCACCCCGGTCCCAGGACTCCCGGCCCCCTGGTCGGTCCTGACCTCCCACACGCCGTCACTGACCAGATGATGGAACGGGTACGCGGGGGTGGTCGGATGGGACGGCCCGTACTCTTCGAGCAGCCGCTTCAACTCCCCCTCGACCACGCTGTACCGAAGCTCGCCGTCGGCATCGCGCTGGAAGCTGCCCAGCGCGTACAGCAGCAACAGCGGTTTGTGCGGCGCCCGAACGTCGTTGCTCGTCCACCGTCTCAGCTTCGCCACCCGCTCCAGCCAGTCCATGACCGCCCAGCGTATTCGGGGGCACCGACACGACCGCACCGCGAACCCGCCTCGCCTCAGGTGAGGGACGCCGGCACCGGACGCCCGGCACGACGGCCGATGGTTCGCTCCGGTACGGTCGATGCCCATGACGCAGAGTTTCGCCTCACCCGTCGATGCCGCTGAAGCCATCGTCAGGGACGTCCTGCAGCTCCGGGAAGAAGCACACCGGAAGGCCCACGAGGCCAGCCGTTTCGGAGGCGGGGCCAACCTCCAGGACGTGGAGCACACCCTCAGCGCCCTGCGCGAGGATGCGATCCTGCGCTGCCTGGGCCACCTGCTGGGCGTCACGGACGAGGACGCCGTCGACCGCTACGTCCTGAGCTGGTCGGCGGCACGCGGGCTGGACCTGGAGGAGACGTCGGTACGCGTGCGGGAATCGCCGAACGCCAGCGAACTCCACACCCGGCGCGCGAAGGCAGAACTCCTCGACGTGCTCCGCGAGACGGGCGAGACCGGCATGCTCAAGACCAGACTCCTGCCTCTGGTGAAGGAGGCCGACAAGCGCTCGTGGCTCGGCGGCAGCGGCTGGCTCGATGAATGGGTCGGCGACGGCACCGTGATCGCCCGCCGGCACGGCCGCAGCACCACCTACGTCCACCGGGACTTCGCCACACCCGACGTCGCGGACCGGGCCGACAGCCTGCCGTAGGCGGACAGTCAGAAGTTCCAGCTGTAGAGGCTGCCACCGGCGTGCACCGCAGACACCGCGAGGCGGGCGATTCCCTGGAGGACTGCCCGGAGATCGTCGTCCGTCATCTCGTCCCCATCCTCGGACCGGAGCCGCGCAGTCCAGCAATCGGCGAGCTCTTCCAATTCGGTGGGGCTCGCGTCGGCCAGCGCAAGAGTCAGCCGCTTAGGCAGAGCAATCACCTCGACTCCATCGTTCAAGGGAGGAACGACCCACTCCGGCCACGGCCGCCACGCATACAGCCGCTCGGACGACGGGGCCTCGGCCGAGGGCTCCTCGAAGTACATGTCCCACTCGGCGATGGCCGTGTCCGGATCGATGAAACGGCAGCTCACGGACTCGAAGGTCGCACCGGGTCCCCGCAGACGCGTTCCGGCCGCAGCCTCGTCGTCGGCGGCAAGGAAGAAGAGGATGTCATGCGCCATCCCAGCATGATCGCAGCCCGGCGTACCGGCGCGGCCGCCCGCTGCCACGAACTCGGCCTGCTCGCGCAGCAGATCGAGGCTTCGCCCTTCTCCATGCAGCGAGCCGTCACCGCCGACGACAAGGACGGCAAGGGCGACACTTCCACCTGATGTGACGTCACCAAACCCATGGCACTCAGCACCGTCCCCCTGGGACCAACGGGCCGGCCCGCACCGCCGGAACCGCCCTGATGCGGAAACTCCCCCTCCTGTGGCTGCGGCCCGGTCCTCGATGGTTTCGAGGACCGGGCGCCCGCCCCCCCGCCGGGCGCGGTGTGTGGGCGTGAGAGGGCGAGC
>NZ_JBEOSV010000007.1:177824-189894 GCF_040303245.1 Kitasatospora sp. NPDC096077
AGCCTACCGCCGGCAACCCGGCGGTCGTCTCCACTGCGCTCCACCACAGGCTGGTGAAGCGTGCCCCTCTGTGGGGGGCTGCTGGGTCCTCGATGGTTTCGAGGACCGGGCCGCAGCCACAGGGCCGGACGAGGAGTGATGCCGTGCGAGGCGATCCCTGGCGGTCAGGGGCAGTGGACGGTGAAGGCGCCTTCGTGGGTGCCGGCCACGTTGCTGCCCCAGGGGAAGTCCGAGCCGGCCGCCACCAGCGCGCCCTGGTCGATCCAGCCCCGGGCGGGGAAGAGCGCGGCCACCCGCTCGGGGCCCCGGAACCCGCGCTCGACCACGGCGGTGTCGTGCAGCAGCGGCTGCTGGATCGTCACGGGGACGCCCAGAGCGGCGGCGCGGGCCCGCTGCTCGGCGCCGGCCGGTCCGCCGTGCTCCATTTTGCTCCGGAGAATCCGACCGGGCCGTGAACGGCCGGAATCCCGCGTCGGATCCATTTGACTTCCGTGAACGAACGGAGCCAGCATTCCCCCGACTTGGGGAGGAAACATGGTGCAGTCGGGCACGCGTCCCGGGACGCGATCGGGACGGCGCGGGTGGCCGGTCGTCACAGCGGTGGTGGGGATCGTGGGCGGCGCGGCCGCGCTGACCGTGTGGGCGACCGGATCTCCCGGCGACCAGGTCCACGAAGGGGCGACCACCGGCCAGTTGCTGGCGAGCGCGGACGGACGCACCCTCACCCTCAGCATCGGCTGGGGCTGCGAGCGGCAACCGGAACTCCTGGTCCGTGAGCTGCCGGACAAGGTGCGGGTCTCGATCAAACACACCGTCCCGGCCACGGACCCGCCGGGGCTCTGCGACCCCATGGGCGGCTACGCGCGCATCACGGCCCACCTGAAGGCGCCCCTCGGGAACAAGCCCCTGATCGACGCCGTCACCGGCCGCCCGGTGGTCCACTTCGACGGCCGCAACCTCGCCCTCCCGACGTACCTCCCGGACCACTACTTCCCCTATCCGCAGGACCAGATGGCCCAGATCCCCGGCCTGGAGCCGTTCCCCGAGGACCGGCCGAACTGGGCCACCGGCTACCACGTCGGCACCGAGCCCGGGGTGGGGGCCTCCCTGATCGTCCGCCAGACCCGCGGCGCCGGTCCCGCACCGGCCGGCCGCCCCACCACGGTGGTCAAGGGTCATCCCGCGACCTTCACCAGCGCCGACCCGAACCTCGGGCCCCGTTCACTGACCTGGTTCGACGGCACGTACACCTTCACAGTCTCCACCGGCGCGCCCGTCGACCTCTCCGATCAGGAGCTCGTCCGGGTCGCCGAGAGCCTCAAGTAGTCGCGTCGGCCTCCGAACGGCCGCGCGCGTCCAGCCGGCGGGCGAACTCGAGCCAGTCGGCGGCGTACTGGCGCGCGAGGTGGCCGACCTGGCTACCGCAGTGCGCGGGCACGGCGGGGACCAGCTCGGACCACTCGGCGTCGGCGTTCTGCCGCAGCAACCGCAGGAGCTGGCGACCGTCCTCCCTCAGCCGCAGTGACGGGTCGCGGAAGAGCCTCTCCAGCAGCGAGTCGGGCCCGGGCACCGACGAGGGGGCCGGGGCCGACGCCGGGACCGCACGCTCGCGGCGGCGGTCGGCGGCACGGCTGTCCGGCACGACGGCGATGGAGGGCCCGGGGCCGACGTCCGCGGTGGTGCCGGACACCGGCGGCAGGCCCGCAGCCAGGCGCTTGCGGACGTCGGCGACGGTGGCGGGCGATATCCCGGCATTCCGGGAGATCGTGCGCAACGACGCCTGCGGGTCCTCGGCGATCAGCGCGGCGGCCCGCAGCCGCCCCTCCCTGCCACTGACCGCCCGGACCCGACCGTCACGGCCGATCCGGGTGTCCCGAGGAGTGTCCCGAGGGGTGTCTTGACGGCCGTCCTGCGAGGTGTCCGACTGCGGCGCGGCCGCAGTTGAACGGCGTCGCAGGGACGCGACCGCCTTGGCGCCGAGACCCACCATCCCTGCGATCGCCCGGTCGGACAGCTGCGGGTGCGTCCCGAGGATCCGGGCGGCGGCGGCACGCCGGTCCTCGGGTGAGAGCGGCAGGCCGTGGCGCGTGTTCGTCTCGACCGAGCGCAGGAACGCCTCGTGCGCCGTGCCGTCGAAGAACTCGACACCGATGACCGTTCGTCCCTGCTGCCGGGCGGCTTCGACGCGGTGCGTCCCGTCGATGATCCGCAGGTCCGCACGGTGCACCAGGATCGGGGGCAGGGGTCCGTCGACGGCCGCCAGCAACGCGACGTGCCCCGTGTCCAGCCCGCGACCGCGGGGAGAGTCCGCCGATCGCAGCGCCGCGATCGGGACCGCGGTCACCTGCCGCCCGCTCCGCCCGTCAGGTGCTCGCCCTACGGCTACCGGCGGCACGACCACGGTCGTACGGGCGGTCTGCTGCGGCAACTCATCTCCCGGTGGTCCCTGGCCGCCCGCCCCGCGTAGTGTGGGGCGCCGGGGCGGCGCCCGATCGTGTTCAGCCGTTGAGGCGGTTTCCGTGTCCCCTGGCCCGAGGCCGGATCGTACGAAGGGGAGCCCGGCCCACGCCAGGTCGAGAGGCACGTCACGAGGCATCCCCCGCCCAGACGCGACGGAACGTCGGTGGGGCCTGCTGGCCATGTGCCGGTTCGCCCCGGGTGACGCCCGGCCGGTGCCCGAGTGGTTCGGTGACGACGGTGCGAACACCGACGCCCTGGGACGTCGGCGGCTGCCCGCCTCATCGTCCTGACGGCTGCTCGGCGGCGGGCGTGGCGTCGAGCGGGACGGCGGCGACGGTGTCCCAGCAGATCTGCCAACCGACGGCCCCGGCGCCCGCATCTCCCCCGTCCACCGGCACGCGTCGCCAGTAGACCTCGATCAGCTCGATCCGGCGCACCGTGACGGGCGCGTGACCGGGCCGGACGCGGTGGACGACCTGCGCCAGCTCGTCGGTGTCGAGGTCCGCAGCCGCGTACCCGGCGGTCATGTGGAGCACGCCGAGCGGGTAGGCGGTGGAGTCGGGGCCGCAGACCCGGTGGATCGCGGCGCGCACCCGGTGCTGGAGGTCGGCGAGTCGGTGGTCGGGGTGGAGGTCGAGCCGTACGCCGGTGCGGTAGGCGAGCGGCGATCCCGCCTGGAGGACGAGTGGCCCCACGCCGGCGACGGCCGCCCGCGACCCGTCGGCGAGCGCACAGCGTTCGGCCTCGCCGACGGCGTCGGCGGGTACGGAGGTGATCATGTCGAGGGTGATGTGCGCGCGGTTGTCGGGCACCGGGACCACGGGGAAGCCGGCCAGCGACTTGCGCAGGTCGCCCAGCAGGGTGCGCAGGGCGGATCCCTCGGGGAGGTCCGGCAGCGCGTACACCTGGAGAACACGCAGGCCCTGGGACCACAACTGCCGGCCGAAGGTGGGGTGGAACGCTTTCACTACCGCCTCCTCGTCGTCCTGATCGCCCGTGCCCGGGCCTCTCCCCGGGTCCGATCCTCGCGCACCGGGCACCGGTGGGGTGCCCGGTGCACCACCGCGTCACACGATCGTGCCAATCGCCCGCCGCACCAGCCGGGTTGACGATGGGCCGACGCTCACGTGTCCCGTCTGTTGCCGGGGTCGTCGCACAGCGCTGTCCGCCGGGCTCGAACTGCTGCTCAACTCCCAGGGCTTCGAGGTCGTCGCGATCGCGGCCGACGCCCCCGCCTTCCTCGACGCCGTCGACACCCACCGACCGGACGTCGCGATCGTGGACGTACGACTGCCCCCGACCTTCCGCGACGAGGGCATCCGGGCCGCGCTTTGGGCCCGCAGCGACCATCCCGGACTTCCCGTCCTGGTCCTGTCGCAGTACGTCGAGCAGGAGTACGCGGGCCGTCTGCTCGCCGACGCCCGGGGCGGCATCGGATACCTGCTCAAGGACCGGGTGAGCCGCATCGCCGAGTTCACCGACGCGCTGCGCCGGGTCGCCGGTGGCGGCACCGCCATGGACCCCGAAGTCATCGCCCAGCTCATCGCCCGCGGCGATCCCGTCGACGCCCTGACCGCGCGCGAGCGCGAGGTCAGGGCGCTGATGGCCGAAGGCCACGACAACGCGACCATCGCCTGACGCCTGGTCGTCACCGACAACGCCGTCCACAAGCACATCGGCAACGTCTTCCTCAAGCTCGGCCTGTCGGCCGGCGACAGCGGCCACCGCCGGGTCCGCGCCGTCCTGGCCTACCTGCGCCGCCACGGCTGATCCAGGCCCGCCCCCGCGCACACACAACGCCCTCGCCGCCGCCGGGCTACGCGGGCATCACCCCGTGGATGCGGGAGAGGGTGAACACCCGCTCGTCGTCGCGCAGATGGCACCAGGCGTGGAGGTAGGGGGCGTCCAGGTCGAGCCGGCTGAGGGTGCGGACGGTAGTGTTGCCGGAGGTGGCGACGTACTCGATCGTGACGGCCCGCTTCTCGTCGACGGCGTGGGCCAGTTGACGGACGTCGGTGGCGGAGAGGTTGCGCGCGTACCCGGCGATGATCTCCTCGGTGTCGCCGGCGTAGGGGCGGCCGTCGTCCGGGTCGGGCCGCCCCGGCACCTCCTGCGGGGCATCGCGGAGCCGGGCGGCGAGGGCCCGCAGGTCGACCGGCGCGTCCGTCGTCGCGGTGCGGGTACCGGCCTGCACGGTGCGGGTGCCCGTCCGCCGCGAGCGGGCGCCGCCGCCGGACCGGCGCGCGGACGGCACGGCGCCCGCCGCACGGTGCTGCCGGACGCGCTCGATGCGGACCGTCCCGTCGGGCTCCTCGGCGACGGGGGCGTAGCCTGCGGCACGCAGGGCCGCGAGGGTCCGCTCCGGTGGGGTCCGGCTGATCAGCACCGTCGGTGCCAGCTGCCGCAGGCCGAGTTCGGCGAGCTTGCGGTGGACGGCCAGTTCGGCGAGGAGCGCGGGCTCCTGGCCGTGGATCACACAGGCCGCGGCGACGACGCGTACTCGGCCGTGGCCGCGTGCGGTGTCGTGGATCAGGTAGGAGAGCGGCTGGGGCAGCGGTTCGACGGCGACGGCGGCCAGGTCCGCCGCGAGGGCGTCCGGGGTGAGGCCCGCGTCGAGGGCGCGGCGGACGCTGCCCGGGCTGAACCGCCAGACGGAGGCCGCACCGGCGCTCTCCCGGTCCGCGGCGCAGTCCAGCAGCGCGTGCAAGTGCGCCGACGGCGTGCCGGCGACCACGGCCGTCAGGTCGCTGCCGAAGCGGGCGGTCCCGCTGGCGGCGGGCAGCAGCCGGCGACAGGCGTCGCCCAGGGCCTCGGTGTCGGCCTCGCCCTCGCCCTCGCCCTCGCCTGTCGAAAGGGCGGCCCCGAGCGGGGACACCGCACCCAGGGCGAGTGCGCCGAGCAGCTCCGCCTCCCGGATCAGGGTGGCGAACGGCGTTGCGTCCTGGTGGAGTTCGTCGGCGAGCGGACGGAACCAGCCGAGCAGTGCGCCCAGGTCCGCCGGGTTCGCCGCGCCTTCACCGGTCGGGAGCTGCGCCGCCGCGGTGAGCAGTCCGTGCCGGGCCTGGACGCAGCCCGCGCACGGGGGTGTCGCGGCCAACACCGGTAGGGCCTTCCCGTCCTCGTCGCGGCTCCCGCCGGGGGTCAACGGCAGCGCCCACCAGGACCGGAGCAGCACGGCGAGCCGCTCGGCCGGTTCCTCTGCGGCCCAAGTGTCGTAGGCGGCGGTCGCCGCGACCCGGTCGCCGTCCCGGGCCAGCAGCCCGGCCGCAGCCGCCGTCTCCACCACGAGGCGCACCACGAGCTCGTCGCACTGCGCCGCCTTGCCGAGCCGGGCCAGCTCGCGGGCACCGACCCCGCCCGCCTTGAGCCGCGCCAGTGGGGCGGCGGCGCACGTCCCGAGGACGGCGGTGGCGTGGCCGACGAACGCCATCGCGGCGGCCGCGGCCTCCCGTTCGAGCGCCGCCGCGGTGACGGGCACTGTCCGCACGTCCGGCGGCACGGGGGTGAACGGGGCGTGCCAGTGCGCGCCGCGCAGCGCGCGGGCCACCTCGGCGGGCATCCGGGCCGGCCCGTACCCGTACCGCTCCCGGATCAGCAGTCCCCGTTCCACCGCCCACTGTTCGGCCGGTGTGGCGTCGGCCTGCGGGCTTCCGAACATGATGAAGCCCGATCGCTGCGGGGCCTGTTGGGCCCGCCGTTCGAGCAGCTTCCGGGTGGCCGCAGGCGCCGTGGCCACCAGCGCGGCAAGGCGGGCGGGATCGCTGTGGTGCTCGACCAGCGCCGCCAGCCGCTGTTCCTTCCTCGTGGCGGCGGGTTTGACGCCGAGTTTCGCCGCCATCCGGGCCAGTTCGTCGGAGCTGCTGCCCGCGAGGAGTCGCGCCAGCGGTGCGTCGAGCCCCAGCGGCGAGCTCCACGCGCTGCGCAGCGGCGCCGCGATCTGCAGCCGGCCGTCGCCGCCCGGCCACACCAGCGCGCGATCGGCCAGCGCCTCCAGGGCGGTGGCGAGTCCGCGGGCACGCTCCCCCTGCGTCGCGTCCAGCAGGCCCGCCACCTCGTCGCGCGAGGCGGGGGCCACCGCGGCGACGGCTTCCGCCACCTGGAGGCACGGCAGCGGCAGTCGGGGCAGGGCCAGCGCCACCGAGGCCGGGCGCTGGAGACGGTCCGCCAGCTCACCGACCGAACGCGGCTCCGGAGCCGCCACGGCGTCCGGGCGAGCCGCCAGGACCCGCTCCAACTCGGGTGCGTCGAGACCGCGCAGCCATCCGGCCAGCGCCGATCCGCTCTTCTCGCTGATGGGGACACCTCACCGTGCAGCAGGACAGCCGTCTCCGGCCGGGGACCGGCCGGGACCAGCCGGGACACCAGGATGGCCCTGTCGACGGTACTGCACGCGGTCTCCCCCGAAACCCCCACCTCCGGCCCTGGCCTTCGAGACGATGGAGGGTACGACCGTCGCACCGTTTTCCCGGCAGCGGCGCCCGTTCCCGCCTGCCGGCATCTCAGGGCGGAGGAATCCGGTCGGACACGTGATATCCATCGGCCACAGCGACCGAGGCGATGGCCCCGCTCGCTGTGCGCCCCAGCCAGACGACGGAGGGTCCTTCGGCAGGGAAGGTCACCAGGTCCGCTCCGTGCCCCTCATCGCTCGCGTGCTCGAAACAGTCGTCGAGAAGACCCTCCGTCTCACGGGGCTGCCGGTTCCCGGCCCGGATTCCTCGCCAGAACTCGCGGAACGGAGCGGTCAGTGCGGGCCAGGCGGCGGCATCGGAGAAGCTCCCCATGTTCGTCTCCGAGTTGAACCCGATCCGGTCCTCGGGACGAATCGTCGCGATGTCGTCCCGAACCCCGAGGGCAAGCTCCCACCTCACAACGGGGGCCTCTGCGATGCAGAGGCGAACAGCGGCTACCTCCCGGCCGTCGAAACGCTCGCCCATGAACTCGTACGGCGCTTGCGTCCAAGCGGCCTCCACCCGGTAGGTACCTGGCGGAATCCGTTCCGCCAGTTCCCGGGCGACCCGCACCGTCAGCTCCGGGTCGTCATCCTCCGGCCAGGGTGAGTCGACGACGAGACGGCCGCTGGGGACGCGGATCGTGGTCACTTCGCTCACCTCGACGACCTGGACGAAGATCGTCGGATCATCGGGACGCCTTCCGAGCCGTGTCCCCGGGGAGAACACCGCTTCCAGGTACCAGCTCTCCTCGGCCCCGGCGGCAATCCGGACGTCTGCTGCATGACCCATGCGCCGACCATAGTGGGCCGCACTGACACTGACACAGGCTGTAGGGCCGAGGGCCCTACGCATGACGCCGTTCCCAAACCCGCCCCCACCCACTCACCCAGATCCCACGGGCAGCGGCATGTCCCGCCCAGAGTCGCTTGGGTCGCTTCAGTAGCTGCGTCAGCAGCGTCGCTCGGCGGCTTTTCAGTCGCCGGCCTTCGGTCGCTCCCCGGCGATCGCCCGTTCACCAGGGCTGACAGGCAGAAGACCGTTCCCGGGTGACAGCGAACGAGCGACTCAAGCGACCGAAGCGACCCAGTTCGGGAAGTGCCCCTGCAACTGGACGACGACTGACCCTGGCTCCGAGCCCCTCGGCCTGGGCCGACCAGCGACCCGGGGAGCCCCAGACGCCTCGGAGCTACTGAAGCGACCCAAGCGACCGAACCGGCAGCTTCGACCTGCACCCGGCGCCACGACACGCCGGGCCCTGGGCCCCGAGAGACTCAGTAGCTTTCAGTCGCTGGGCTTCAGTCGCTGGACAAAATCCCAGGTCAGAGGCCATGTACCCACCCCCTCAGCGACCCAAGCGACTCAAGGTTGGGTATATGAAGACATTCCCATGTGCGTGTGTGCGTTATAGACCCGGGCTTCAGTCGCTTCAGTCGCTGTTTGTTGGGAAAATCGGTTCTGACCTGCGGAAACGTCAGTGGACCGAGAACAGCGACCAAAGCGACTCGGTCGCTCCCCCAGGGTTCGGTCGCTCAGTTTCCCCACAAGTACCTGCAGTCCGGGACCGTATGTGCTCGCTCGGCTAGTCTGTGTGAGCTATCTTCTGGACTTCGGTCGCTTCAGTCGCTGATCCGGCACCCGCCAGTGCTCTGACCTGGCTTTTTGCTCTCAGCGACTGAATGAGCGACTCAAGTCCGGACAGCTACTGAGCTACCGAAGCGGCTTCAGCAGCTACTGAACCAACGGGGAAGGGACCAGCGTGACGGCGCCGATGGCCGTGGGGAGCGACCGAACGGAGCGTCAGCCGGACGCACTGGCCGTCGCGCGCTGGTGTGCCGCCCAGGGCTGGCCGGTCCATCCGCTGGCCCCGGGACGCAAAACCCCGCCCGCGAACTGCCAGCCCTGCCAGGAATCACCGCACTCCCCCACCGACTGCCCGTGCCACCGGGTCGGTCGCTGGTGCCACGGCTTCCACGCCGCCACCACCGACCAGGACCTGCTCGGCGCCTGGTGGCGGGTCAACCCGGGCTTCGGCACCGGGGTCGCCTGCGGCCCGGCCGGCCTGGTCGTCATCGACGTGGACAGCCACGCCACCGAGGTCCCTGCCAGGGACCGCCTGCTGCCGGGCATCCCGATCCACGACGGGGTCAACCTGGACGGGCTGGAGAACGGCTACCACACCCTCGCGCTGCTCGCCGCGCTGCGCCAGGCCCCGGACCCGTCCCAGGACACGGCGACCCTGCGGGTACGCACTCCCTCCGGGGGCCTGCACATCTGGTACCGCGACGAGGCCCAGCACCGCTTCACCTGCTCCACCGGCTCCTCCCCCGGCCGGGCCCTCGCCTGGCAGGTCGACGTCCGTGCCCACGGCGGTTACATCGTCGCTCCCAGCACCGTCACCACCGGTGGCAGCTACACCCCGCTGGCCGGTGCGACGGTCCCCGCCCCGCTCCCCCAGTGGCTGGCCGAGGAACTCATCCGCACCGGCCACCTCAAGGACCGCCCGAACCAGCAGCCCGGGATGCCCGGGTCCGGCACCCTGCAGCCCTCCGTCCCCGACCGCGCCCGCCAGGCCGTGGTCGCCGCCGGCGGCGGGAAGCGCGGTGCGGAGAAGGTCCTCGACACCGTCCTCCAGGACGTCACCGACTGTGCGACCGTCCCCGAGGGGGCCGGTTTCACCGGAAAGCTCAACCGTGCCGCCTTCACCGTGGGCGGCCTCGTTTCCGCAGGACACCTGACCCACGCCGTCGCCGAGCAACTGCTCGCCGACGCCGCTCGCACGGCCCGCCCCTCCCAGGACCGGCAGAGCTCCGCCGTGATCCGCTCCGGCCTCGCGGCCGGGGCCCGGCAGCCCCTGCACATCGGGAAGGCGCGAGGATGAGCGACAGCCCCCGCAAGAGGACGGTCTTCGACCCCGTGGCCGCTGCCCAGCAGATCCTGGAGTACTACCCGCCGGTCCCCGGGCCCGCGCAGGCCCCCTGGCACGGCACCGCGGTCCAGGAGAGTCTCCTCGACACACCCGCCCCCGCCGAGGCCCCACAGGCCCCCGCCAGGCGCTCCAAGGGGGCCTCCGGGGTCGAGCGCCCGGAGGCCCCCCGGAGGGCCCAGGAGGCCCCTGGGGAGCCTGAGGCCCATCCGGACCAGTCCCGTTCGGACCGGCCCGTGGCGGGCCCGCAGGCGAGCCCGCACGGCCTCCTGCCCGACTCCCTGTCCGATCGCGGCAACGCCAAGCTCTTCGTCCACCTCTACGGACGCGACTACCGCCACGTCCCCGGCATTGGCTGGTACCGCTGGGCCACCCACCGCTGGCAGCTCGACGAGGACGACACCGTCCTGTGGGCCGCCGGCGAGATGGCCGAGAGCGTCGCCACCCACGACCCCCGCGGTCTCTACACCAACACCGACCTGCGCCGGCACCGCCGCCGGGCCCTGTCCACCTCGGGCATGAACGCGATGCTCGCCCAGGCCAAGTCCGCCCCGGGCATGGTCCTCAACGCCTCCCTGCTGGACGCCGACGCCTACGCCCTGTGCACCCCCGGCGGCGTCGTCGACCTGCGCACCGGCGCGATCGTCCCGCCCGACCCCAAGGTCCACCACCACTCGCGCTCCACCACGCTCGCCCCCGCCCGGATGCCCACCCCGCGCTGGGACCGCTTTCTCACCGACACCTTCGGCGACGACAAGGAAGGCCGCCAGACCCGCGACTTCCTCCACCTGCTGCTCGGCTACTCGATCAGCGGCGACGTCGGCGCCCAGGTCATGCCGTTCCTCTACGGCCAGGGCAAGAACGGCAAGTCCGTCCTCCTGGACGTCATGATCCAGCTGCTCGGCGACTACGCCGACGCGGCCCCGCCCGGCTTCCTGATGGCCAAGACCTTCGACGGCCACCCCACCGACCTCGCCGAACTCCACGGCCGACGCATCATCGTCTGCTCCGAGCTCAAGCCCGGCGACCGCTTCGACGAGGCCCGGGTCAAGCTGCTGACCGGCGGCGACAAGATCAAGGCCCGCCGGATGCGGCAGGACTTCTTCTCCTTCGAGCCCACCCACAAGCTCTGGCTGCTCGGCAACCACCGCCCCGAGGTCGGCACCGGCGGGTTCGCCTTCTGGCGCCGCATGCGCCTGATCCCGTTCGAGCGGGTCGTCCCCGAGGAACGCAAGATCGACAACCTGGCCCACGTCCTCGTCGCCGAGGAGGGCCCCGGTATCCTCGCCTGGCTCATCGACGGCGCCCGCCGCTACTTCGCCGGTGAGAAGGACCTGGCCGGTCCCCAGGCCGTCCAGACCGCCACCACGGCGTACGCCGAGACCGAGGACCACGTCGGCCGCTTCCTCAAGGAGGCCTGCATCACAGGGGAGGGCATGCGTGCCGAACAGGCCCAGCTCTTCGGCGCCTACACCCGTTGGTGCGGCTTCGAGGGAGCCAATCCCGTATCCGGCCGCGCGTTCGCCGCACGAGTTCGCGAGACACTGGGTATGACCTCTCCCAAGGAGATGGTCCTGTCCAACAGCCGCAAGTACTACCCGGGCATCGGCCTGATCACCGACGACACAGAGGAGCAGAACGCGTGAGCGCGCTGATCGACCCGGCCGAGCTCGCCCACGAAACCGACCTCGTCTGGCTCGAGGACACCACCGACCTCGACTATGTCCGCCAGTCGCTGGACCGGCTCACCACCCGGCGCGGCCGCCCCGCGTACCACCGCGACGGCCGCATGGTCGGCTACGCGATCCTCGGCCCCGACGCCAAGTCCTCCCGGGCCTCCGGCACTTTCCGCCGCCGCGTCTTCTGGCTGCTGCCGCACGACCGCGACCAGGACCCGGAGGGCCTGTACACCACCGGCGCCCCCTCCGAGGCCGTGGACCCGCGTACGGTCGCCCCCGGCGTCAAGGGGTACAAGACCGAGCGCTCCGAGGGCGGGCCGGCCTCGCCGGCGATGCTGGAGCTGGGGATAACGCTGCCGAAGGCGTGACGGCTGCGGGATCGGGTCCAGGTCCGGTCCGGATTCGGTCCAGGTCTCGTCCAGTTCTCGTCCAGGTCCGGCTTCACGGACGAATGCGGTGGGGGGGGGGTGGGCGTTGCAATGGGACTCGACACACACTGCGGGCATGTGACTGGGATAGTATTGTTGTTTTGGTGACGCGTAGTTGAGGTTGTGGTG